>NZ_JAEQCB010000077.1:14669-50180 GCF_020738785.1 Microcoleus sp. PH2017_05_CCC_O_A
GCCCGCCCTGGACATCCATAATTAGCAACAGGCAAGATGCCTGTTCCACAAGAGTTTAGTATTATTGTGGGGTGGGCATCTTGCCCGCCCTGGACATCCGGCATCTTGCCCGCCCTCAAAATCGGTTCAACTCTTATTAACAACAATCCGTCGAGTCATCCCCATCCCCATCGGAGTTTTCCTCCCAACCCCGCAGTAAAGAGCAAAATCCGCCAAAGCATTAATTTGCTTAATCACCAAAGGCTCCACATCACCCAAAATCCGATAACTAACCTCCCCAACCATGCCCACAAAATTGCTTTCATAGTTAGTCAATCTTTCAGTTTTGATATTGACAAAAGTTGAAAAAAGTGAATCCAATGGCAAATTAGGAATCTCAATCCCGCTGTACTTATTCCAGCGACTCAGTAGACTATTAAAAACGCAATCTCTAGTAGGAATCACCGAATCGAACTTCCCCTGTCGAAAGGTAGTAGGCGTCGCAAAACTGAAGGCAATTAAGCGATTAGTTTCCGAAGCTTGTTCGTAAAGTTGAGAGTAAGTACAAGCATTCGCCCAAGGTTGATCTACTTGAGGTGTTCCGAGAATCTTCGTAATCATCAAATCCGCCGGGCCAAGATGCCACGGACGGGATGGATTGAGATTCAGCCAAAGGTGAGTTAATTTGCCAAATAAAGTGTCATCCAGCAGACTAATTCGCCACCAACAGAGAGAGTGTTCTGGAATTGGTTCTGTGTGTTCCCATTGGAGGGAATGGTGTTTTTTGAAAGGGCATTTTTTAGTTTGCAAAGGGCTGAGGGTGAAGGATTTGTCGGCTGTGGCATCGTGCAGGCGATCGCCGAGTTGTTTGTCAACGGAGCTCACGAGGGTGAGGAAGAGGGCGTGCAGGTGTCTTCCCGTGAGGTATCCGGGGGGAATTGGGGCCAGGGGAAGAAGGTTGAGGATGAGACTGTGCGGCATGATGGTTATGGTTGGTTGTGTTGATTAAGGTGCGATCGCTCTGTTAAGTCGTCTCCTCTAATGCCTTGGTGTAGGTAATAATTACTGATTTTTTCTGAGCCGTGTTGCCATACTGATATAATAATTTTTCATCAAACCCATTTGTTTTCAGCTTGATGAAAACTCCCGGCAGTTCTACAAAACCTAGTTCTGAGTTATAGGAATATTCTGGATTCCCATCTAGCATGGATGCACCATCATTACTTCGATGTATTTTGATGATAATATCTTTTTGATAGGCAAAGCCCCAGCGTAAATCACGCCTTTCCCATGATGTCTTTTCTTGGTCATAGTAGCGTTCATAAACATGAGTATTGGCATACTGATTACTCTTATCTTTTTTGATGGTTAAACAGTCAATTGGCACTGTCACTTGAGGCATATTCTCAATTTTGTCGCCATGAGATCCATCGTCATAAACTAATGTTGCAGATGGTGTCCAACTGCGAGTAACGACTAACCCTTTTTCGTGAGCAGGTTGACAAGCTAAGTCAGCACTGTAAACATAGTCATGTAGCATCGAAAACAGTTCTACTACTCGGTAGTCATCAACGTAGTGCGATCGCAAAATACATTCAGAGATTTTCGCAGTGTTAAAATCAGTTAGCTGTTTTAGAGTCTCTTTATAAGTTTCCCATCCAGATTCATCCAGCGTATTAGCAAAATCTTGGATAGCATTACCCACCAATATTACCTTAGCATCTGGAACATTACCCCGACGATTGCAGCGTCCAGCCCTCTGAATCAGGTTTTCTGGCGGACACATTTCTGAAATCAATATCTCACTATTCAAATCGCAGCCAACTTCGATCGCACTCGTAGTTATCAAAATGTAAGGCAAATCGTTTTCATCGTGATTTTTGACGTTTTTGTAGCGAGTCGAACGCGAAAATTCTGAGTCTTTTGGAATGTCAGAAATGCGGCCATGATAAAGAAACAAGAATTGTCCTTGAGTATCAGTATTAAACGCCAACTCATTTTTAACCTGCGTGTAAATTTCGACTGCATCTGTGACAGTTTCAACTACAGCAATAATGCGACGGTTAGATTTAGATTTCCACTCTCTTAAAACAATTTGAGCAACTTGAGTTTGGAAATGGAGAGGATTAGTTGAATCGCGCTGAACTTCATTCAGCCATTCAAAAGCTTTTGTTTCATAGCTTTGTTGCTGAAATTCGCGCAGGGAATTAACATTTTCAAGATTATTGATGTAATCAATTACTTTCAGATAATCAAAGCGATCGAGATGTTGTTGTGGCATTGTAGCAGTCATTAAGACGATGGATCGTCCCGCTTCATAAAGCGACTGCACCAAGCTATGAAAGTTTGTGAAAGATATATTGTCATAGCTATGAGCTTCATCAACACAGATTAGAGTTTTTTCACTATGAGTTTTATCCCGATGAATCCTCAAAGGAAAAACAAATGACTTTTGCTTGTCTCCAAAAGCAAAATAGCGATAGAGAAACTTGTCCAGCGTTGTTAAAATGACATCTCCTTTATAAAGATGACGGCGAGAATTGATTTTACGCTCGACTCGCTCCCCGTTTTGGTAAATTAATCGTTCCATTTGGGAACCCGTATCTACTACTAACGAAAATTCCAGGTCTTTATTTTCAGGTAAGGCCGAAAATGTCTTGATATACCGCTCAATCCGTTGTTTCTGATCTTCTACTAAACTTCGGGATGGCAAAGGTAAAATTAAGCGATAACCTTTAGCTAAACATGGAAATAGAACAGCCTCCATTTTGCCAGAACCAGTGGGAGCTTTGAGTAAAAATGCTGGGTTGGGATTGGCGATCGCATCCCAGACATCTTGTTGCATGGGGTTAGAAATATACTTGCCTTTGCTGAGTGCTTGATACGCAGTTTCGCAATTCCAATCCTGAGAACTATCTACTAATGAGTGAGATTTAATACCAACCCTCTTTGGGTTCTCTTCTTTAGCTTTTCCTTGATGAGGCTCTTTTTTAGCTTTTCCTTGATGAGATTGCCACCATTCTTTGACAATATTGTTGATTTTATCTTCCAGCTTATGAGGCTTATCTAACAAATTTCCTAGCTCTTTCTTGTCCTCTTCACTAAGTTTCAGTGACCAATAGGCAAAAGACAAGGAAATTTCGTCCTTATTAAAAGGAAAATTAAAAGGAAAAGGATCTATCAGATAAGTTGAATTGTCTAATTTGAACGTGGTATAATCCATGAATGCACGAGACTCTGCTTGTTCATCATTTCCAATTACCCGACAAGCTAATTCTGCCTCAATCTGATCGCACATTTCCAAGATGTACAGTTCACGGCCATAAGTCAGAGGTTCTCTTGTCAAGATTTGTTCATATTCTTGTGACTCTTTTTTCAATTTATAAGCATCACGACTAATATCACCCACAGAGAAATCGTGATGTCCTATAGCCAGATACTTTGCCCAAATATCAGGACTATCAGCTAAGAATCTATGCCCTTTGAAGGAGTAAATATATTCTTTAAATTTACCTTCTTTCGTGGCTTTAGCCTCCAGTTTAAATTTAGGCGGTTTGCCAATGTCGTGAATTCTAGCAGCTTCATCAACTCGTGCTTTTGATTCTTCCCGTTCAGTTTCAGTGATCCCTGGAAAATCCTCAACTTTCCAAGCTTTGACTAGCTTTCTGACATTACAAACATGATTGCCAAGGGGCTGAAAGTAAATTACATCAGGAATAGGATTAGTTTTGTCTGGAAAAAATACTCGACCGAAATCGAAACTGCGCTGGCGTTTTTGCTTAGACATTAACTTCACCTCTTAACAAGTTAACAAGGGATACGGGAATATAAATTTCCCCATCGGTGTAGTAATCCAGAGTTGGAAAATCCTCCCCAGGTTTTGGGTAATAGGCAGTAACAAAGGGAATAAATCCATCTACAGGAGTTCGAGTATTATCTAAAAATCCTGCCTCTTCTGAATCTGTTTCATCATTAGTTTGCCAGTGGTAGCGGTAGAGATTGTAAATATCACAGCCGCCGATAAATTGACCGCTTTGCAACAAGGCTTCCATCGGTACAATGGTTGATGGATAAGCTTGAACTGTCTCGCATTTCAACTCAATGAGTTCAGAAACTTCTGTCACTACCGCAAAACCTTCTTTGCCTAGTTTGCAACCATAGGTTTCTAAGTCTTGGAAATGTTCTAAACCTTGTAAAGATTCGCTGACAACATAGCCAGTTAGTTCTTCTACAATTAAGTATTCCCAAGTGTGGAGTTGAAAGTTAGCTTTGTCCTTTTCTACATATAATCTGGAAAACACATCGTGATTAAATTCGCGCATTCCTTTGCGGTAGGTTTTATGCACTCCTCGCCAAGTATTTGTGCTAGGATAGGCTCCCAGCGCTACATAATGACGGGGTAAAGCATAAAATGGTGGGTCATCTTTGTTGATTCGAGTTTCAGGAATTTCTAAGCCTACACTGAGCATTCCTAGCCTTCGTAAAAATCCTGATAGAGTTGTTGGTGGTACAAAAGGATAGGTGGCAATATTGAGAATTGACCCTGGCAGAATGCGGAATGTCATTGCTGCGGTAGGTGTGATGGTGAGTTTTATGCAGTACATAGATCACGCCTGTAAAACGGTTTCAACGAATTTCGCAGCGTATTCTTGTAATTTCTCTAATGCTGCATTTCCAATCCAGCGATCGAAGTAAGTTGCTTGGATGCGATCGGTGTTATCTTCTGGATATTGGGCAAGACGGAGGAAGTCTGCGATCGCCTGTTGTGGATCTGTGACAGATGGAGAAATAATCGGGCGTTTTCCTCTGGGTACTAAGTAGCGATCGACAACTAGCAAAGGGGTTTGATTCTCGGATTCGGCGATCGCAATTCCCTTGGGGTTTCCTGAACCTATGCGGGGCAAAGAATCCAAAAAAGCATAAGCAACAGAGGAAAAATCTCGATCGGTAATACTCAACGCATGATTAGAAACCGGATACAGAATACCGGGCTGATTATACTGGCGCTTGAATGGTATAGGTGTTTCATCCTTTTGATTTACCAGACGTGCCGGGTGCATTGCCCGTTGCTTTTCTACTGGATAAATATCTTGAACTGCAACACCGCCACCGTGAGTAACGCGACCAATTAAAGTGCTTTTTCCGGGGTCAAGTGCACCATAGGTGGCACAAATAGGACAGTCTATTTTGGCGCAAGTTTTAGGAATACCACATTGTTGTTTATCTCCTAGTAATTCCCCACTTTTTACAGGAGCCCACAGCAAGCAACGTCGCTCAACGCCTCGTCGTTTCGTTGGGGAAATATAACATTTTTCAAGCGATTTCCCATCCTTAGTAGTTAACTTCACTATCTCCACCAAGTTGACATTTACTTGTACTTCATGCCCAAAATAAAGCTCTTGCGAACCTTCAAGAATGGCATAAATGTCAAAGTGCATTCGAGGATTGTTTTCATCAGTTTTAGGTAATCCACTCGTTACTTTGGATTGCTTAACCGTCTCAGAAGTGTTTTCGGATTCATCATTAGTTGTTTGAGATTTTTTAGTTGGCATATTTACTTCTCCGTTGTGGATTTTTCTTTGCGAATCAATTCAGGAAAACGAGTGTATAGTGAAAGCTTGACCTGATAGGTTAAATCTTTCCAATTTTTCTCTTGTTTATAACCATTTTTAGGATTTGAAAAATAGGTATAAACTCTTGTCAGATCCTCTGGATACAGAATCATGGAAACCGATTTAGTTTCTGGATTTTCTTTTTCTCGTTCTGAAATACCCAATTGTCCCAGTAACTCCTCTTTTGCTAATAATGCCTTGGCTTGTTCATAAACAAACTGGGTGTCAGGGTTACGGTAAAGTCTTACTTGAGTCAATGTTCTTTTGTCACTTTCTATGGCTTGATCGCTTCCAATGGTAACGATTGTGCAGTATTTACAGAAGGAGTAACAAAAGGCCGCCGGATTCTTTTCTATTTGTTCAATTAATTTGCTAACCTCTCGTTTGGCATCTTCTGGCTTTTCCATTGTCATAGCATTTTTTTTAAAAGCCAAAACAAAAGCATAAATTAAGCCAGTCAATGCAGCTACATCTCCATATAAATTGGCTTGCTGTAACATGGGGTTATCTGACTCCATAAGGCCTCCTTTTAATTTCAAATTCAAACCTTCACAAATTTTCTTCCAGTAGGCTGCACGAGTGTGTTCTAATCCCCGACTATAATCACTACCGGAAACTTCTGATATTTTTGCGAGGGTATACTCTGCCATTACTGGTAAATCATCCTCTACATAGCGTACAGCATCACCCAGTTTCATATTGATATCTTTTCCCAAAACAATTATGGACTGCCCATAGCCTTCTATCAAACCCTTAATAAAAATTAGATGTCTGCTACTCAAAAGTATTGACTGACTTCCCTGAATAATCAGTGAGAATTTAAAATCAGCTAAAACCTCAAGGGGAAAAATTGAAGCTACTTTGGCTAGTGCATATTGAACCTGGCCGAGTTTCTGAGATGCTAAATCACCGCCACCAGTTCGATCGGAGGCTAAGACTATATATCGACCTGCACTTAAATGTAACTCTTTATTAGTTAACATTCTAATGTAGTCTTTAACTTTGAGTTTAGCAGGTTCACTTCGATCGACTGGTTCAAGCTTCAAAATGATACTTTCATCAGTCACTTTTAGGGGTGACGCAAATGCTAATGCTGAACAAGATGCACAAATATAGGGTTGCTTTTCCCTGGATGATGATTGACAACGCTGGGAAGGTCGCTCGAACATAAATCTGGCTACTTCCCATTTAGCATTTTGGAGAGTAACACCGCAGGAATAACAAAAATGTTTACCGTCATCTCCCGCCGATCGCACTTCTTTGATACTTGGCTGTTCACTCAGCAATGGTTCAGGGAATGGATCGCTTGGCGGATTTTCCAAAAGGCGATACATCTCTAGAATACACTGAGTAAAAATATCTCCACGAGTTGCATTGATCTGGTCTGTAGCAGTTTTAGTGAAACTTTTGGAAATGTTAACAATGTCTTTGAACCGAGCGGGGTTTTGTTGGCGATCGCACTGAATAAACTTAAATGGTTCACCCTCAGACTCTGCAAATAAGCGAATCTTTTGCTGGACGGAATCTTGAGTAAAAATGATTTGAGTAACTAGCTTATCTTGCTGTTTTTGTAACTTGTTTTTCTGTGCTTTTGTCAACCCTGAGTCTGCTAATTCACTGTTAATTTGAGTTAGATTTTGCCAAATACACTTTTGTTCATCAAGGACTTTACCAAAGGACTTTTGAAAAGCTTCGTTGTACTTTTTCGCTTCCTTTAACTGCATCTCCTCCTTGTCTAGTAACTTTTTTTCTAAAGATGTGCGGTCTTTATCACTTGTGTCAGGATGATTTATTTCTGTTATGAGAGCCTTAATTTGCTTCTGACGATCTGTTTGACGCTTTTCTACCTCCCGAATAACTGCCAAATACCAAGCCGCTAAAACATTAGATTGCTGCTGTGTCAAAATCGGAATTTCCAAGGTACTGAAACCGCGTCCGGCTAAAGTGACACTATTGAGCATGACAATGAATGTCTGTACTAATCCTGGTAAATTGTGCTTGGGAGTGCCATAAGTTGAGAAAGCAATATTTTCGATGAACTCTCGCCAATATTGATTAAAATCTGCCGGCTCTTTTCGATGGGGAATGAAAACGTGTACGTGATAGTCACTTTCGTGGAGTACCGCTATTTGATATTGCTTCTGCAAATACTCTAAAAATCTATCTATGGCGCTTTCAATAGATAATCTTGCCTGTAACTCTCCTGGTAATGGCGATTTGTACAGAATCTGAGTTTTGCCAATCTCTTGACCTTGATATATGACTCGATTTTTTTGAAAATCAAGTTTTTGTAACTTCTTAGTATTGAGGTTGCGGGTGAGTCTTAATTCTCTAATTAGCTTGGAGTTTGCAAAGGTTTTCGCGATATCTATTACCCCTGGCTGACTCGCTAATGCCCCAATCAACTCTGACTTCTGAGTAGATATCACACCCGCAGCCGAGGCACTAATTAGTATTGTGGTTTGATTGCTCTCATTCATCCGATTTAATCTCTTGATGAAGTTTTTGTATGTGGGAGTCGGCAAAAACGATGCGGACTCCCATCTTTTGGTTGCTCTAAAGCTTCTACTGACAGTCGGCGTAAGATATCACATCACCTTCAGAATTAGTGATGTCGAGCCACATCAACTCTGTAACTCGCCTTTTGAGCTTCTCAACCTGCATCAGAAGGTTCTCAATCTGTTCCTGATACTCAGCAATTTCTCTTGCAATCAGATCTGATTCGTACATTAGCCGTCTCCTTAGTAAAAAAGTTTTCACCAGAGCCAGTCGCCATGCTACCTTTGAGATTGCGAGTCTACATTGGTAGTCTGAGCTTCCTGCTCTGGCTGCCTTTCAGATTAGCACAAAATTTTAACGTCCGAGAAATATAGAGCTAATCACCGAAGCTCATTTGTGCTATCATGGTATGTAGCCTCTAAAAAAATCCCTCTATCAGAGATTGAAATCGAGACATATATGAGGTTGAGGATTTTATCCTCCACACAACCACAAATCCCTATCAGGGTTGTCGGCCAGAGTTTTGCTCTGGCTTTTTTAATAGCCTGTATAAAACCCTCATACTCTATCCGTAAATAACTTATAATCTGAGAATAGCGCGACTCATAGAGGTTGTCAAGCAATTACACAGCATAAGTGTCCGTATAAATGACTCGTCAAGATCAGTCCATCACCCTATCGGTTTCCGATCGCGACAAAGCCGAGTTAGAAGCCCTAGCCCTAGAATTCGGCATGAAGTGGGGCGATCGCCCTAATATCTCTAAGCTGGTAAAAGCGATCGCCCAACATAAACTCCTAATTGCCCCTAACAACGATTGGAAAGACAGCCGATTAAAAGCCCTTAAACACGCCGTCGATGCCTTAACCGACCTCGGCAAAGTTCAAGAAGCCAAAATTATTGCTCAACTGCTAGTCGATCGCAGTGAACTTCCAGATCCCCTGCGGAGAGAAATAGAGGCATTTTTAAATAACACCTCTATTCCTTGGCGGTTAGAGATAGACCGTTATATGAAGCGGAACCAACCGTTTGAACTCACCTACCAAGATGCAGCCGATCGCACTTGGCACTTCCACATCCGCCATGCTCAAATCAACCCGCATGAAGATCGAGAATATCTCGATTGTTGGTGTGAAGAAACAGAGGGGAATTACGATTTGCCAGAACTGAAGCATAATCGGTGCTTCCGTTTAGATCGGATTCCAGAAGCCGCGATCGCACCCATTGACGGAAAATGGTTGCCCAGTTTAGCCGAGATTGAGGTAGAAATGCACCTCTTCCGAGGTTTGGCGTTTGCCTACAAAACGAAAACGGGTGAAGATACGTTCAATGAATGGTTAACAGACTCTCCGCAAGTCCGACGAATAGTGAAGAAAGTATCCAATACTTTTTGGTTTTTCCGAGAAATATTGCGGTATGGGGAAGATTGCGTGATTGTGTCTCCAGACAGTGTGCGCGATCGCTTCCAACAAAAACTGATCGCCCTCTGCCGTCAGTACAACCTGGAAATCCGCGATTAGAACACGAGATTAGACTCTGACCCAAGAAACCGGGTTTTTTAGCGAATCTGTCGGTCACAGTCAAGTATTCTCGTAAAAAACCCGGTTTCTGACCACCCGTGCGATCGCGAAATCCGCGATTAGCCGTCCAACAAAAAGCAGCCCGTTACAGGCTGCACATCGAAAAAAACCGTTGTTTTGTTGGAGGAGAAAACTTTACATCGAATTCAAATTGCCGTTATATCAAGTCTCTGGGACTCCGGCGGGCGATCGGCTGCCAACCAATTTCGCCATCTTTATCTACCGCTGACTCACCTTACCATCAGAACAAAACTGCAAATCCTCGTTACGCTGAAAGTTCGTTCACCATTCTCACCCGGCCTTTGAGCACTGCCCGCAGCAGGCGGTTGACACAGCATCTATCTTCGTCATTCAGCGACTCGTCTAAGGTGGCGGCCATCAAACCGTAGCGATCGGCTAATGTCAAAACGCCTGTGTCGGTTACAGAAGCGAGGATTTCAGAGATAGCGCCGGGGAGGAGTTGTAAAGCTTTCATGGCAGTGCGGTTGAATTCGATATATTCATAATCGCTTGGTTTCCTCAAAAGATCGGTGATATTAAGTAGGTTCCGCAGGTGATTATTTTGGATGAAAGCAAGTGATCGGAGTAGAGTAAATGTGTGACACGAATCACAGCACTACAGGTGCGGCAGGTAATTGCATCCCAGCCTAACCTTTGGTAGAACGCGGGATTGATGGCGTTTCGCTAAAATGATTTAATCTCTCAACCAGTTGAAATTTTACCCCTGTACCGAAAATGCTTGATTTTCTGAATCCCATTTTGGGCCGCAAGCCCGATCGCATCAAAGCCAATGTTGAAATTTATACTTGGCAAACCTGTCCGTACTGTATTCGGGCAAAAACCTTGCTGTGGTGGAAAGGCGTAAATTATACGGAATACAAAATTGATGGCGACGAAGCTGCTAGAAATGCCATGTCCGATCGCGCTAACGGTAAGCGCAGTGTCCCCCAAATCTTTATTAACAGTCAACACGTCGGCGGCTGCGATGACATTCACAAACTTGATGGAGATGGAGAGTTAGATGCACTGCTAGCTCAAGCAGCAGTTTAAATATTGTTCATAAAAGGTTCGTAGTAAGGACTTTAGTCCTTGAATTCTTAAAGAAAGGACTAAAGTCCTGACTACGAACCTTTGGCATATGAGGTTCGTAGTCAGGACTTTAGTCCTTAAATTTCCCAAGAAAGGACTGAAGTCCTTACTACGAACCTTTGGCAAATTTACTGAGATTATCTTGCCGCCATTTAGCATCGGAGCGCCTATTTGTTTGCAGTTCTAAGACCCGAATCCCGTTATTTGGTAGAAAACTTAATTTTTGTTGGAACTGCTCCCAATCGTCGATTATCTCGTGTTCCACGCCGTAAGTTGCACACAATTGAGCAAAATTGATATCCTGCGGTGTGGCAAAAAACTCTTCAAAGGGCGGGTCAAATTTAGCAACTGGCAACATTTCAAAAATCCCGCCACCGTTGTTATTAATTAAAACAATTGTCAGATGACCGACAAATTTATTTGTAATTAAAAAGCCGTTGGTGTCGTGCAAAAGTGTTAAATCACCTGTTAACAAAATGCTGCTTTGATTGCGGTGGGCGACTCCTAAAGCTGTTGACAATGTGCCGTCTATGCCGTTGGCGCCGCGATTGACAAAAGGTTTTATTTCTAAGTTGTTCGGCTTCCAGAAAAACTCGACATCTCGGACTGGCATACTGTTGGAAATAAATATGGGTGTGGCTGGTGGCAATATTTGGGAAAGCAGCCAAGAAATTTTTGGTTCGATGATGTTGTTAATTGCTGATAGTTTTTGGTCTATTGTTTGTCTGACTTGGGTTTCGGTGTTTCGCCAAAGTTGGAGGTATTCGTTTGATGGAGAGGTGAGGGGTAGGCACGGGGGCACTACCCCTACAAAATTCTGGTTTTTTGTTTCATTGTTTGTAGGGGCAATCCCCCCGTGGTTGCCCCGATCTTGAACCCCCCCTAACCCCCCCTTGGTAAGGGGGGGGACTTGAGTTAATAGAGTTGCGAGGTTTTCTACAGAGGTTCGTAGGTGAATTGTTGGGCCGTGTAGGGGATCGAAGTTGTGGTGGCTGGGGTCGATTATGTAGCGTTTGGGTTGGGTTTTGTCTAACCAGTTTCGCAATTCTTTGCTTGTGGGTAAGTCTCCGATTTGAATGGCGATTTCTGGGGTTAATTTATCTGCTAGTTCGCGGTTTCGCAGGATTAAATCGTAGGTGGAAATTAGATGGGGGTTGAGTTGGGCGCGGTTTCTTAAGGGCGATAGTCCTTCTGCTAATACTGGCCAGTTTAATAGTTGGGAAATTTTGCCGATCGCACTACAATACTTTTCTGCATCTTCAGGCTGGGCTACACCTGCAATAATAATCCCTTTACTGCATTCGGGCCATTGTTCTATTGCACTTCTTACTCCCCCCCTTGGCAAGGGGGGGCTGGGGGGGGTAGAAGTTTCTGCTGCACAAATCGGTTCTATTGCACTTCTTACTCCCCCCTTTAACAAGGGGGGGCTGGGGGGGGTAGAAGTTTCTGCTGCAAAAATCGGTTCTAATCCTGCAAAGAAATATTCGATATCGAATTGTGTTTCTAAAGCTTCGACAGCAATGTCTGAAACTGGTACAAGCGGATCCCGAAGGGGGATGTTGAGGTGGACTGGGCCTGGTGTCGGAAAGGTCGATCGCTCGATCGCGTACACGATCGTCTGTCGCACATAGTCTAGCATTCCTATGGACGCTGAAGGGATGGCTAATTCCGCTTGCCAGTTGGGATAATTGCCGTATAGTTTAACTTGGTCGATCGCTTGTCCGGCGTGACAGTCGCGGAGTTCGGGGGGTCTATCTGCTGTGAGAATTAGCATCGGAATTCGACTTTCACGGGCTTCGATAATCGCCGGATAAAAGTTGGCTGCGGCGGTTCCTGAGGTACAAATTAGGGCGGTTGGTACACCGGATTTTTTGGCGATTCCTAAGGCGAAGAAACTCGCAGATCTCTCGTCGAGGATGGGGATAGTTTCTATTAACTTATTCTGGGCGAAGGCTATGGTTAGCGGGGCCGATCGCGAACCGGGACAAATTACGGCTGTGGTTAGTCCCAGTCGCTGCAATGTCTCGGCTATGATGGAAGCCCAGAGGGTGTTTGTGTTCCGAAAGTCAAGCATTTTGTTGTTTTGGCGATCGATAATATTTTATGACATATAACGGTTCTCAATCAAAGCTCAATAAACCGGGTTTTTTCGAGATTGAGGGTTTTTGGCTAGTCTTGGCTGAAAAACCCGGTTTCTGGCTACCCATATCTAAGTCTTAAGTTACCTAATTTCTCGCTACATAGTTATGAGATATAGCAGTTATCGCAAAAGTAAGGTATGCCCTATGCCCTATGCCCTATGCCCTATGCCCTATGCCCTATGTCTTATCTCATTTTTCGCTCGAAAGGCTATATTATTCTTAAACTAAAGCATTTAAAAGTGCTTGCAGTTTCAGTTGAATTTCTGCTAGTTCTTTGTCGGGTTCGGAACCTGCCACAATTCCAACACCAGCATGAAGTATCGCCCGAGATCCATCGATTAATGCCGATCGAATGCCGACAGCAAATTCGCCGTTACCAGTGCGATCGATCCAGCCCAGGGGTGCTGCATACAAAGAGCGATCGCAGCTTTCGCAGCCCCGAATTTGCTGTAGTGCAATATCCCTCGGTACCCCCGCTACCGCTGGCGTTGGATGCAGTTGGGCTAAAATTTTCAATAAGTGAATATCTGGGGGAATTCTAGCCCTGATGGGTGTCCACAAATGCTGAATGTTGGATAGTTGCAGCAGTCTCGGTAGCGGGGAAAAGTCGGGATGGATGCCGAGACTCGAAAGGCGATCGATTATAAAGTCAATCACAGCTTGATGTTCTCGAATATCCTTTTCGCTGTTCAGTAAATCTTTCCCTAAATTACCATCTTCTGCTTCAGTTTTTCCCCTCGGTGCAGAACCGGCTAAAGCATCTGCGATCAACTGATTGTTGTGAATGCTAATTAAGCGTTCTGGACTAGCACCGATAAATTGCTGACCTTTGCCGTTACTGGTAGAAAACACGTAGCAACCTGGATAGGTGAGGCGCAAGTTATTTAAGGAATCTATTACGCTAAAAGGTGTTTGGCAAATGACATTTATAGCTTGGGACAACACAATTTTACTGAAATATTTAGACTCGATTAATTCTAAAGCGGACTTGACAGATTTTTTAAATTGAGCGGCATCATTGACAGGAATTTGTTTTAATGGAAGTGAGTTTTGGCTGTTAATTAATTTGATGTATTTTTGAGAGGCAATTTTATCAAATTGTTTGCTAATGGTTTCAGTAATAATTTTAACATTTATATCTCTATCTATTTTGGCATTGGCGACAATTGTACAGCTATCGTTGAGGCGAGTAATCTGCCATTTGGGTAAAAATATGGTACCGGGGGGAAAGTAAGAATTGGTGGCGACATTCTCATCAAAAAAAGCAAAGCTACAAAAAAAGTGCGGCCCGCTAAAGGGCAAACGTTCCGTACCGATGGTAATTGTCCGGGAAAGACTTGATTGAATAAAATTTTGAGCGAGGGCAAATCGATCGCTTCCTGCTACTGTGAGATGGATTGCCGAATCTAGGGCGGCGATCGCAAAACTGTTGCCGACAATGGGGTCTCTTTTTTCAAAATAAAAGTGTCTGTCATCGGGTGTGGCAATTTCTTGCAGTACCGCTAGCGGATCGACGGGGGAAATTTCCTGAGAAATACTAACTATTTTTGTTTGATCTTTTTCGGTTAAAGACTGCTGGCAATCTAACAGCAACTGATGCAGTTGATTGCGGTCTTGCAAAAGATTGGCGCGGTGCGGTATTACTGTCATGAAATCGAGAATAGCAGATTTGTCAGAAAGAGTGCGGTTTTGTCCCGCTATAATCCCTATTTCGATCTAACCACGCTCGGGCGATCGCCAAACATGACCTTTCGAGTTTCCCGACTGTTTGGGCACGCTGGAGGGAGAAAACAGACGATTGCGCGATCCATCGAAACATTTAGACATAAAACTTAAGATTGAGAGGGCGACTCTCGGTAAAAGGCGATCGACCCCGCAGAGGTTTGCAGGTGGGCATTACCGGGCGTGCGATCGCCCGCAAAGACTATCAACGGATGCCGGAGGCGCACTCAAGCGGAGACTTAGCAGACATTCTTCACCAATAAAATTGTAAAATTACTGAGCTGCTATCAATTGCATCAAGTTTGTGTAATGACAACAAAGATAATTGAGCGTTCAAATAGTAAATTGTGGCTGGCGGCAATCAAGCCGCCCATGTACAGCGTTGCTGTTATTCCTATTTCAGTAGGAACTGCAATTGCTTTTGCCGAAACTCAAACGATTAATGCGTCAATTTTTTCGACATTTTTAATTTCAGCCATTTTAATTATAGCATGGCTGAATCTCACCAATGATGTATTTGACTCGGAAACAGGGATAGACAAAAATAAAGCACATTCCTTGGTAAACTTAACCGGAAATAAAGCTTTAATTTTCTGGCTTGCCAATCTATTTTTAGCAATCGGAGTGTCGGGAATCTGCGGTATTTCCTGGTGGCAAAAAGACCCAACAGTAATTTTGCTAGTAGTTTTGTGCTGCGCCCTCGGCTACACTTATCAAGGGCCGCCGTTTCGTTTGGGCTATCAGGGTTTAGGCGAAATTATTTGCTTTTTTACCTTCGGGCCGCTAGCTTTAGCTGCTGCTTATTACAGTCAAAATCAAACTTGGTCTGCTACTAATTTCGCAGGTTCGGCAATAGTGGGAATTACTACGAGTATCATCTTATTTTGTTCTCACTTCCATCAAGTTGAGGACGATTTGGCGGCGGGTAAAAAATCGCCGATTGTCCGAATTGGTACGAAAAAAGGTGTGCAGTTGTTGCAGTGGTTGTGCGGCAGCGTTTATGCTTTGACTGTGCTGTTTGTGGCGCTGCGAATGTTCCCAATTTGGACGCTGTTGATTTTTGGAAGTTTGTTTTTTGCGATCGACCTTTGCCGCCATGTCGCAAACTATCACGACCAACCCGCAAAGGTCAGCAACTCTAAGTTTATCGCAGTGGCGCTGCATTTTACGAGCGGTTTGCTGCTAGCGCTGGGGTTTGTGCTGTAGTTTGGGCGATTATCGAGAATTTCGGTAAAATAGAACTATGGTTCGTAGTCAGGACTTTAGTCCTATCTGCAAGATTTTAGTCAATAAGGACTAAAGTCCTTACTACAAACAGTTTGATATTGAATCGAAAACAACGAGAAGAAAATCATGAGTACGCCAGTAGAAACTAGCCCAATCCTCACCCTAGAAGAAATCTTTAGTCTGTATCCTGATGAGTGGGTACTCATCGTCAATCCTGAATTAGATGAAGAATTAAGCGTGATTCGAGGTGAAGTTTTAGCCCATGCAATAGAACGCGATGAAATTTATAGTAAGCTTTCATTAAGGAATGGAAAATCGGTGGCAATAGAATATACTGGATTGATACCTGACAACCTAGTAATGATATTGTAATAAAAATAGGAGCTTAATGGTGTAGATGAACAAATCTAAAAAATATCAATTTCACTATTCTTTAACTGGGAACAAAAATCAGCCACTAATTTTATTACTCCACGGATTCACGGGCGACAGTCAAGACTTTAACAGCGTCATTTTCTTACTATCTCAAAGTTATTGTTGTCTAGCAGTTGACCTTCCCGGTCACGGACAAACCAGAGTCATCGGCGACGAAAGTTGCTACAATATGTCAAATACAGCCCAAGCATTGATCCACTTATTAGATGATTTACAAATAGACAAATGTTTGTTGTTGGGCTACTCAATGGGCGGGCGATTGGCGCTGTACATGACATTACATTTTCCTGAAAGATTCGAGAAAGTCGTATTAGAGTCAGCTTCTCCGGGATTGAAGAGTGAAAAAGATCGATCGCACAGACGGCAAGCCGATTCACAAACAGCACAAAACCTCGAAAATAGCAACATCAAAGATTTTATCTTAAACTGGTACGATCGCCCTTTATTCAAATCATTAAAAAAATCCCCCAAATTCGAGAAACTCATAGAAAGCCGTTTAGCAAACAATCCCTTAGAATTAGCAAAATCCCTCCGCAACATGGGAACTGGCCACCAGCCCTCTCTGTGGGAAAAACTCGCCCAAAATCAAATCCCCATTCTCTTGCTAGCGGGAGAAGATGATGATAAATTTCAACGTATCAATGCAGAAATTGCCAGCTTGTGTCCGGCTGCTACTCTCAAGATTATACCAAACGCTGGTCACAATATCCATTTTGAAAATATTGATGACTTTGCATCAGTTGTGAGACAATTTTATGATTAACGGGTAGTCAGAAACCGGGTTTTTTGCGAAAATCATTCGTTGTTACCGACAAATTAGGTAAAAAACCCGGTTTCTTTGGCCTTAGTGATGATTAACGGGTAGTCAGAAACCGGGTTTTTTACGAAAATTATTCGTTGTTACCGACAAATTAGGTAAAAAACCCGGTTTCTTTGGCCTTGGTGACAATCGACTAAAAAACAAATGCTATATAAATTTGAGTTTCGCACCTATCAGCGAAAATTTAAGCGCCCGCTACAAACAAGTCACGGCATCTGGGATATGCGAGAAGGAATCATCCTGCGGCTTATTGACGAAAATGGTAGCATTGGCTGGGGAGAAATTGCCCCGCTGAGTTGGTTTGGTTCGGAAACTTTTGACCAAGCATTAGATTTTTGTCAACAGTTACCTGCTAATATTTCAGAGGAAATAATCTTCAGTATTTCCGCTGAATTACCAGCCTGTCAATTTGGCTTTGAGTCAGCTTGGGAAAATCTGGGCCAAGCAATCGAAAATACGCCTCGTCAAGACAAAATTCCGAAAAATCAGTGTAGCGGTTTATTACCCGCAGGTGAAACAGCTTTGCAGGTTTTACCAATGCTTTGGTTGGAGGGATATCGCACGTTTAAATGGAAAATTGGCGTTGCTGTAATTGAGGAAGAATTAACGATTTTTCAGCAGCTAATCGCAGCAATGGATGATTTAGCCGATCGCCAAACAGCACTTTTGCGCTTAGATGCTAATGGGGGACTCACCTACTCCCAGGCTGAAAAATGGCTGGAAGCTTGCGATAGCGTGACAGCAACACCCGACTTGGCCGCCCAGATTGAATTTTTGGAACAGCCGCTGGCGATCGCACAGTTCCCAGAAATGGTACGATTGAATGCTACTTATACAACGGCGATCGCCCTAGACGAATCCGCAGCCAATCTCGATCGCATCCAAGAATGCTACAACCAAGGCTGGCGGGGAATTTTCGTCATCAAACCAGCGATTGGCGGTTCCCCATCCCAACTCCGCAAATTTTGTCAAACTCACAATATAGACGCAGTTTTCTCATCCGTATTTGAAACCAAAATCGGCAGACAAGCCGCCTTAAACTTAGCAACAAAATTATCTGTAAATAATCGAGCCCTAGGCTTCGGTACCGATAGCTGGTTCGACGACAATCAAGACACCTGGTTACAGCATCTATGGTAACAAATCTCACAGTAAATACTCTGAATCTTCCCTTTGACTTCCCCGACAATTGGCTAATCGGTGGTGACAGCGGCGAATTTGCTCGAATTGTCGATCGGAAATTGCAACAAATCACCCAAAATCAAACAGGAGAAACACCCCTAAAAATTTGCCTAGCCGAACCAGAACCCCTGCAATTTCTTGCCAGTTTCATCGCCGCCCGCACCGCCAAATGCCAAATTTTTCTCTGCAATCCCAACTGGGTAAAAGAAGAATGGGAACAAGTCTTTGATTTAGTCCAACCCGAACTAATTTGGGGACAAAATACTAATCTTAAAAACACATTTCCCCCTCTCCCAGTCCGCGGAGGCGGACTTCGTTTGTATAGCCGCGAATTCCATTCGCCGGGATTCCATCATTCACCCGAATTCAATCATTCGCCGGGATTCCATCATTCGCCGGGACTCAATCATTCGCCGGAATTCCATCATTCACGAGAATTACCTTCACCCGAAATAGACGAATTAGCTACAATAATGATTCCTACCGGAGGTTCCTCGGGAAAAATCCGTTTTGCCATCCACACTTGGGAAACCCTCACAGCCTCAGTCCAAGGTTTTCAACAATATTTTAACCTTGACAAAATTAACTCATTCTGCGTATTACCATTATACCACGTCAGCGGTCTCATGCAATTTATGCGATCGTTCACAACCGGGGGAAAACTGGCAATTGCATCATTCAAAACACTAGAAGCAGGCGAAAAATCCGATGTCGAACCCGAAGAATTTTTCATTTCTTTAGTACCAACTCAACTGCAACGGCTGCTGCAAAACCCAGATACAACTAATTGGCTATCCCAGTTTCGTGCCGTACTTTTAGGCGGTGCTCCCGCTTGGCCCGAACTTTTAGCCACAGCTAGAAAGAATCAAATCAAATTAGCGCCGACTTACGGCATGACAGAAACCGCCTCGCAAATTGCTACACTCAAACCCGAAGATTTTCTCGCGGGAAATAACACTTCTGGTCAAGCTTTACCTCACGCGAACATAACTATTCGCAGTGCAAGCGGCGAGATTTTGTGCTACAATCAAATTGGGAATATTAGCGTTGATGCTAAATCTTTAGCCTTGGGTTATTATCCTGAACGATTTGGCGATCGCCCATATTTCCAACTAGATGACTTAGGATTTTTTGATAAAAATAACTGCTTAAATATCATCGGACGTAGTAGCGACAAGATTATCACGGGCGGAGAAAATGTATTTCCTGCCCAAGTCGAAGCCGCCATTAAGAATACCAATTTAGTGGCAGATGTTGCTATAATTGGCTTACCAGACAAAGATTGGGGGCAAGTCGTTACGGCTGTTTGCGTTCCCGCTAATTCCGAAGTTACTGTCAAAAACTTGCAAGCAGCAATAGAAGATAAGTTGAGTAAATTTAAGCGACCAAAAAATTGGGTTGTCGTCGAAGAAATGCCTCGAAATGCTCAAGGCAAACTCAATCGAGAACAATTACAAGAAATTGCGGTGTCATCTCTGGCGAATCAATAGTATTAACCGAATTTGACAGTAATTTCCGTAGGGCGGGTTCATCAATATTTACAACACAAGTGAGAAATCTCAAAAACCCGCCCAATGCCCAATGCCCAATTCCCAATTCCCAATGCCCAATGCCCAATTCCCAATTCCCAATTCCCAATTAATCCACACCTAACAGCCTTCTCGTCTTCTCAGCTTCTTGCCTTTGAACATCCACAAACTTCAACATTTGGTAAAGTACCTCTATTTGTGGCAACTTAATACCTGCTTTTTGGGCTACCCGCATGGGATTGCCAAAAATTGCCTCAACCTCCAGAGGACGCGATTCATCGTAATCGATTTTCATGCTGGTGCGGTAAGGCTTCATTTTATGAGTGTATTCCAGCATATGCGGGATAAAATCATCGGGAATAATGCGATCGCAACTTTTGGCCCCTGCTACCACTTCCCTCATGATTTGCTCAACTAAAATCAGAGTATTCGGATTCGCCATCAGTTCGTCGGTTCTCGCATTCAAAACCACAGAGAGCCCGTTATAAGGAATATTCCAAACCAGCTTTTTCCACCTAGACAATAGCAAATCTTCGCTCATTTTAATCGGAATGTGAGCGCGTTTAAAATCCCTAGCAATATGGTGCAATCTATCAGTAATACCGATGGCTTTGTAGTCTTTGGCATATTCGCCTAGCGTGATCGTACCGTAATCTAGGTGGCAGATATGACCGGGGCTGACTTTATAAGAACAGAGAAAGCACAGCCCGCCCACCACTCGTTCTGCACCGACAATTTTAGCTACTTCCGGTTCGGTATTCAGTCCGTTTTGCAATACTAAAACCGCGCCGTTATCCTTTAATAGAGGAGGCAAAAGTTTTGGCAACAAGTGATTTTGAGTTGTTTTCAACGCGACAATTACTACGTCGCACTTAGGCATTTTGTGCGCGTCGCGGTAGGCGCGGACTTGCGGGAGGGTGAAGTCGCCTTCGGGAGACTCGACAATCAAACCATGTTTTTTGACGCGCTCGTAATCGCTCCGCAGCAAAAAATTGACTTCTAAACCAGCTTTTTGCAGTCTAGCACCGTAGAATCCGCCTAAAGCTCCCGTGCCGACTATGGCATAATTGCGATTTGTCATAAGAAGAAGGAAGAAGGAAGAAGGAAGAAGTCAGTCATTAGTCAGTAGCGCGAGCGTCCCCGCTCGCGAACGTTATCAGGAAGAGGGAAGTCGGAAGAAGGAAGAATGCTTCTTATAGAGCTGGTTTTTAAGTCATCTGTATTTACGTTTAATTAAGTGGAACTACTTAATATAAATAAGTCAGAAGAAATTTTAAACTAAACAGAAATTTGACTGTCATTCCCTGCTATTATTTAAATATTGAAGTTATCTAAAATCTCAACTCTCAAATTGCCTCATCCACTGCATTAAGTCTTCAGATAGCTGTTTTTTGGTTCTGCTAACTGCATCGATGCAGACGTGCTTAGTCAGAGCTTTAGCCCAGCTTCTTTCTGCAACTTCCCCTGAAAATACTTGATAGGCAATTTCAAATTCATCGCCTGCAACTTGTGTGGGCGTCAATTGAATCGTCAGCCGATCGCCCGCAAATAGTGGACGATAAAAATCTACACTAGCATGAATTATCGGAAATGCAACCTCTCGATCGCCAAAAAATGCTCTGAGATTGACTCCTGATGCTGCTAGAGATGCCTCGTAAGCTTCGTGGCACATCGCCAAAACGTTTGCAAAGTAAACGACTCCAGCAGCATCGGTATCTTGAAAGCGCACAGTGCGGGTGTAAGTAAAAGGCATTTGAGGTAGTCGCGGGCGATCGCAAATTAAAGCTGAATTTTACCAGAAAGAATTGGTTGAAAGCCAGAACCCTTTGAGGGAGAAGTTAAGATCGGGCTATTCATTACTCCAATACTCAGGCTTCTAGATAGAGGTCGCTCTCCAACTGTCAACTGTCAACTGTCAACTGTCAACTGTTGAACAACCATCATATCGGTAAACCAGCACTTTTGCAGCAGCGATCGCCTAACTAAGCAGGCGCTAATTTTTGATCTTCTCAAACTCACCCTCCTCACTCCTGCCCCTGCCCCTGCTTTCTTAACCTTTGTTTTTAATCAACATCACGTCTATAATCTTGAGGGCAATTTCTTCGGAAAGATCCAATGCACAGTAAAGATCGTTCAAAAGTTGTTCTTCTTCTTCTGAAACCTCGCCATCTGCTAAAGCAATATCAGTTGTCACAGCAAAAACTGTTTCTTTAAGTTCGTCGGGAAGTGTTGCCAAAGCCGCATTAAACAGTACCTGAACTCCTTGCCGTTGCAGAATGTTCAGCAGCCGATCGAGCATTTTTCGCATCACATCATCTGGATAGCTGCGGAAAAGTTGCATCCGAGATAGTGTCATGCTAATCGCTTTACTTTCGCTGTCATTGATGTAACCGTCGGCTGCTACGGCAATTAGCGCGATCGCCGCAAATGCTTCGGCAGGCCCTAACGTGACATCAGTTTGTTGGCGAGTCTGCGATACTTTGTCAAATAAACCCATAATACTTTCCTCATTCTTTAGTAGTGGATTCACGGAGTCCCTATGGGCTCTGGCTTTGGAAGCTTCCTTGGCTGGGGATTTCAACAATTATATCAAATCTGCTGAGTTATTTATTCTCAATAAAATTATGAAAAAATTAAGATTTTTAATTTTTTCCTTCGGCGCTGTAAGGGCGGGTGACAGTTGACAGTTGACAGTTGACAGTTGACAGTTGTCAGTTGACGGTTGACGGTTGACAGTTGACAGTTGACAGTTGAGCGACTAATGACTAATAACGTTCGCGAGCGGGGACGCTCGCGCTAATGACTCAATGATATCGTTTCCGGTTGTATCGGTATTGTTTAAACAGTCAACAGTTAACAGTCAACATCACCTGACGGTGCAACCGGAATAGATATGAATCGTCTGATTTTAATTTCTCCATAAAAGGGAGAGGCTTTAAACCAATTTTTTCTGGTAAAACTCGCTCTAAGGGCGCAGACAATCTACTTGTCAAACAAAGCTAAATCAGCTTTCAGAAAATCAACAAACTGCCGCGCAGTCCTTCCAGAGCGCCCGTTGCGGCGAGTTGCCCATTCCTTAGCGCGGTGTTCCAAATCCTCAACAGCGAGCTTGATGCCAGCTCGTTCGGCGAGATGTCGGACAATTGTTAAATAAGTGTTTTGATCCGCAGGTTCAAAAGTTAAAGTCAAGCCAAAGCGATCGCTAAATGAGAGTTTTTCCTGCACGGTATCCCAAGCGTGAACTTCATCACCGTCGCGAGGGCGAGGCCTGTCATCAAAAAACTCTCGAATTAAATGCCTGCGATTAGATGTGGCGTAAACAACTACATTTTGAGGCCGGGCGGTGACATTTCCTTCTAAAACAACTTTCAAGGATTTAAAAGCATCATCATCTTCCTCAAATGAAAGGTCGTCTACAAAAACAATAAACTTTTGAGGAACTCCCCGCAACTTCTCCACAATTAGCGCTAAATCTTGCAAATCCGATTTAGATACTTCAATCAATCGCAAATTGCGAGATCCAAATTCATTTAACAGCGACTTCACCAACGAAGACTTACCCGAGCCGCGACTTCCGTACAGCAAGACGTGCAAAGCCGGATAACCAGCCAGCAAAAACTCTGTATTTTTCACCAGAGCATCCCGCTGCCAATCGCAGCAAACCAACTCTTTCAAATTTATGTGATCGGGATGCGGAATACTCGCTAACTGCCCGGACTTCCACCCAAAAGCACGATACTCTGCAAACAAACCCGTGCCAAACTGTCGGTAATATTCTGCCAAAGATTCCGCAGCGCTAGACCATTTTTCTAGTTTTCCGTGCAGTGGCTTTTCGGCGTTTTCTAGTACATTTTCGCAATACCAAATGGGAGGAACTGAGTCAAGTTGACCCGCTACTCGCACCCACTTACTCAACTGCTCGCTGGTGCAGTCATAAATATTTTGCAGCACTTGTAAATCATGTCTGGCTGCTTCGACTAAAGCGGGCGACAAACTCGCAAAATCTGTTTGCTGAGCTTGGCGAGAAAATGGATTTTCGTCTTTGAGAATTTGCAAAATCAGGGAATCTTTCCAGCTCAAATTTTGAGCAGCTTGAATTTTGAACCAGTTACCGTAAGCTACCTGACACTCTACACCGCTGAGTTCGCTGTGGTGGAGAGCTTGCAGCAAGTCGAGAAAAGCTTGACCTGCGCGGGTTTGGAGAACTGATTGATATAGCAACAGGGATGCTGCTTGGCGTTGGAGGTAACGGATTTGGGCGATCGCACTAGAAGTTAGGGCTGACATAATGCCAATTGTATAACAGTTAGATATCTGGACTGGGTTTAATAAATTTTCTAACAATTTGTGACCGGAATTGCAGGTCTCGCTGTATAAATTGAGATGCAAAGAGTGAAAATTGGGGAATTAAAAATGAATTTAGGTACAGCAGCGGCGATCGGCTACGGCGTTTTGACACTAATTGGCGGCATCATGGGTTACATCAAAGCCAAAAGCCAAGCCTCGCTCATTTCCGGCCTCGTTAGCGGTTCGCTGCTAATTTTTGCCGGCACCGCACAACTCATGGGACAAACTTGGGGTTTAACATTAGCAGCAGCAATTTCCGCTGTTTTAGTAGTAGTTTTTATTGTACGGCTGGTCAAAACTCGCAAGTTTATGCCCGCTGGGATGCTGATTTTGGCTAGTTTGGCGTCTTTGGGTGCGATCGTTTACGAACTCAGCGGTCAATCGATGTTAGGTTTTTGATTTGAGATGTTAGATTTTAGAGTTGAGATTTTAGATTAACTCCACAGCATTTACTGGGAGATTGAACTCAAGTCTAAACTTTTTTATGTCTATGACTTAATTGGGTGGCTTGTATCTATCTTTGCGTGGATTGAGCAGACATTAGTCAGTAGTTACATCCTTCCGTTTGCATCGGAATAATAATTGTCCGAGAGCAGTGCGAGCGTCCCCGCTCGCCTCCTCTATAGCGGGGAAGCTCGCCTCCTCCATAGCGATCGGGAAGCTCGACACCGTACTCTCCTAGCGATCGCGAAGCTCGACACCGTACTCTCCTAGCGATCGGGAAACTCGCACTATAGAACCCATTTGACATCTTTAAGTTTTTCGGTTGGGTGACGAGAAATATAGAGAGAAACCCGTTGCTGAGATTTACGCTCATGTCGAGAAACCGGGTTTCTACGAGTTTTTGGGTTGGATGACGAGAAATATAGAGAGAAACCCGGTTTCTCAGATTTACGCAAAATAGATCAGATCTCAAATGGGTTCTATAGTTAAAACACCAATTACCAATTACCAATTACCAATTACCAATTACCAATGCCCAATGCCCAATGCCCAATGCCCAATGCCCAATGCCCAATGCCCCATGCCCAATGCCCCATGCCCCATGCCCCATGCCCCATGCCCCATGACTAATGACTAATGACTGATTCAATATACTGCTCGACTTCCCTGAGTTGCTGCCGCTGGTATTCAATCCAATCCTTTTCCGCCGCGCGCTGTTGGGCTGTCTCTAGTTGGTACCGCGCCTGCTTCTCTAAAAAATTATTGTAGAACATAATCGCTTTTTCAACTGTTTGAATTCCCAGTTTCATGCGCTCCTCAAAAATTGCTAAAATTAAATCATCCAGGATTGAGCTAATCACTTTACAAGACTCTTCAAAATCGCTCAAGCTGATTCCCATTTTACTTTTATGAACCAGAGTTTCTACAGGATCTCTCAGAGTTTCTTTAAAAGTCTTCATATAAGACTCCGGCAAATATCTCAGAGGTTCCGTAAACTTCGATACAATCTCGCCGCCTATTGATTGCAGTCGCTCTCTAAATTTCGATTGACTCTTGAAATCGAAGCATTCTATACAATATTCAACTTTTTCTATATCAATAGATTGTAATTCTTTAAAGATAGAATTGAGTTCATTCTCCACAATTAAAATTACTCGTTCGCCTTGGTAGTCTACTTCATTTCGCAATTCTTTGTACAAATTATCTTTGTCATAAAAACCGATAGAATCTTTTTTAAACACTTGCTGGTTTTGATCCCACAAAAACCACTTATTTTTTAACTTTGTAGCTTTGTCGCTCCACGATTTGCGAACTTTAACAATAGCATCATATTTGCCTTGTTTTCCCAAACTGCGAATTCTCACGTCGCATCCGCTTAGTTCGCCAATTTGCTCCCAGACATCAACAGCAGATGCTTTAGCAATTCTCGGCTTGCTATTCCAGACATCCTCAGCCTGAGATACATCTTTGAAACATACGTGAGCTAACGCCTTGAGTCTGAGGGCTGATTGCTTGATTTCCTGAATACAAGGTTCCACGTCTAGACTGAGGTGGGTAGCTGACTGTTTAATCTCCACGGATTGATATTCATCTGCGAGCAATCGATCGCTAAACTGGGTAATAGCCTGGAATACCTTGAGATACTCATTCATTTCGTTTCATCCCTCCTTTCCCTAAATAGCATACAATACAGAACATCTCCCTTTTGGAATGCAAACTGAGTCAGACCAT
Source organism: Microcoleus sp. PH2017_05_CCC_O_A (assembly GCF_020738785.1). NCBI lineage: Bacteria > Bacillati > Cyanobacteriota > Cyanophyceae > Oscillatoriales > Microcoleaceae > Microcoleus > Microcoleus sp. PH2017_05_CCC_O_A. The sequence goes on from NZ_JAEQCB010000077.1 coordinate 41,005, forward strand.
TTTAGATTTTAGATTTTAGATTTTAGAATTGGGAATGGGAATGACTGATAACTATCAGGGTTTGGAGCGCGGGCCTACAGTTGCATTCTTGTTTTAAACTGGTGTCACAACATGGATTATGTATTCACCCCTACAACTCAGGTTAGGCTCAATACTGGCAACCTCGTACAGCCTGCCACCACAACTGGAAAATTGCTCCCCGCAGCTAGAGATCCGGTGACAGGGGAGTTTGTGGAGATTGCCAAAATATTTTATCAATCAACAACAACAACTCTATGCGATCGCGGAGTTCTAGGATTGCTCTCACACTTAGGCGGAGGCGGGCCCGTACAGCCGCTGATAGCTCCCGTGTACGTGACAGTCGCGCCCTTGCAGCTTGCTCAAAGTCACCAGGGGTTTCAGAAAATATACAGAATGCTTAACTGTCTCAAAATTAATTTGGCAGTGATGCAAGCGACTGCTGCCGTCATTGGTATTGGGGCTGTATCGAGTACAGTTTTGTCAGCAGTAAACCTCGAACAAGTATTAAAAATCAGAGATGAGGCAAAACACCAGAAGCTCAAAATTAAAGACGGGTTTATCGATCTCAGGCATATCCTCAAAGATAAGGGAGTAGAGGTAATTCAGCAGATTTTTAAGGTGGCTCATGACTCTAATTTTCAAAGGCACCGCCAGCAACTGGTTAACGGTTACGATATTTTTTCTAAAGCTATTAAACGCTGCCAGTCAGCCCTGACAGTGCCGGATCTCAAGCTGCGGAATTCGGAGATTAATAACGGGCGAGATATGCTGTTTGAGGCTTTAAAAATTTACGATCGTCCCGGTTTGTTGGAGGGGCTGTGTTCTGCCGGAAAGCTCCGGCAAATGGAATGTGTTTGGGCGATCGAGCTGGCGCTGGGCATCACGTTTCAGTTGCAGCGGGCTTACGATCTAGTGAGCGATCGCCTGCTCAAACTTCAATCAAAAATTCGTCACGATCTTCTCACTGTTGTGAAAGGATGTCAATCGGAATCTGAACTAGATTTTTTATTTCCAGAAGTTACCAGGATTCTCGGTCACGATCTAAGTGTAATAGAATTTTGGCAAAACGAGGTAGATTGGATGCAAACTTTGTCTCCCAAAGAGCAGCACCAGTTAGCTAGTTTAGATAAACTCAGCGGCGACCATCATATAAAAAGCAGCATCCACACGACATTCGCGGTATTAACTGCGGAACCTTCACTTTATCAAAGTTTAAAGCAAAAGTCTCACTTTCTATCCTTGCGCGACCAGCTAGCCTTCGCCCTGAAGCCGGAACTGCGCGGGGGATACGAGTTTTATGTGTGCCAGCAGGCGATCGCAACTGGCTATCCAGCTTTAGCGGTCTCGAACTGGCAAGAAATATCCGATTTAACTGTGGCTAACCTCTACTACTTTTTCCAAAGTCGAGAGGATTTAAGTGAAATTTATCCCACTGAGGACACAATAGAAACTCCTGCTTGGCACTTTGCCAAATCCTTAGAAAAAGAGTTAAACTACTGCAATTAATTGAAAGCGCAACTACGTACCTAATTTGTCTGACGACAATAAAACCGCTCTGCTTAGTCGATATTGTAGGGTGCGTCAGCGAGTAGCCTAATTTTCAGGTGAGGAACCAGAATTGGCTGACGCACCCTACTACAAATCAGACTATAAACCGCAGATGTCAAACAGATAAACACAGATAAACGCAGATAATTTCAGGGTGTTTTCCGATTTTTGCAATTCAAGTCTATTATCTCAGCCACAACTTAATAGTATTGTCTTTAGAGCCGCTAGCAATAGTTTTGCCATCGGGACTAAAAGTCACTACATAAACCTCATCGGTATGTCCCGTCAAAGTATTCAGCAATTCTCCGGTATCAAAGTCCCAAATTTTAATGGTTTTATCCTTGCTGCCGCTGGCGATAAATTTCCCGTCCGGGCTGATAGCAACCGAAACAATATCGTCAGAATGTCCCTTGATCGAGCGAATTAAATCTCCACTTTCGAGATTCCAGATTTTAATGCTTTCATCGTAGGAGCCGCTAACAATTGTCTTTCCGTCCGGGCTAACTGCCACAGACCTCACCGCGTCGCCGTGTCCTTCAATAGTTTTGAGCAACCTCCCTGTTGCTACATCGACAATTGTGATTTTTTTATCCTTAGAAGCGCTAACTAAATTTTTGCCATCGGGAGTGAAAGCAACAGAATAAACAAAATCTGTGTGATCTGGTAAATTCTGGAGCAAATTGCCCGTTGTGGCATCGGAAATTTTGGTGGTTTTGTCTCCGCTGGCGCTAGCAACGAGCTGTCCGTCGGGGCTGATAGCGACTGACCAAACAGAGGCACTATGATCGAGACTGCGAGTAGCTTGACCTGTTTTTAAATCCCACAACATGACTCTCCAAAAACCTGTTCCTGTGGCTAGTTTCGTACCTTTTGCATCGAAAGCAACCGACCAAACGGTGGATGAATCTCCTGGGAAAGTGCGGATCGATTTGCCTGTGGCTAAATCCCAAATTTGGATGGTTTTGTCTTTGGAACCGCTGGCTAACATTAAGCCGTCTGGACTAAAAGCAACAGATCCAACTGCATCTGAATGCTGGGCGAAGTTTTTGACTTTGGCGTTTTTCCATTGGAGACCTGCTTGGCACTTTTGTTGTAAGTTTTGGGCGGAGGTATAGGTGCTGGAAGTTTTGGCAATTGTTGGGATTTGGCTGATGCAGCCTTCATAATTGCTTTCTTGATAAAAAGCTTCGATTTGATTGAATTGTTGGGTTTCTTGCTGCACTTGCTGCTGTCTTTCTTGCCATTTGAGGTATCCGTAAATTCCGCCGATCGCAGTTAAGAGGGCTGCAATCGTTGCTCCGGCGATATAAGGATTGATTTTGCGAGGTTCTTTGGGGACAATTGCTGAGGCGCTGGTGCTGTCTGGGGCGATGGATAAACTCCCTTTTCCGTTCAAATTTACCTCTGGGGATGCCGCCGGAATTGCCTGCACTCCCAGTGGAAGAGTGCTGCTGGCTGGGGGCACAATGGCGTTGGGGTTGCGGTGTCCTTCCAACACGATCGCGATCGCCTTGTACAATTTACCGAATAAAGATTTAGGAACGACTAATTCTTCGATTCTGGCCGCATCTTCGTCGGTAAGCCCTAAAACTTGCTGCAACCGTTTTAATTCCTCGCGAGTGTTTGCAGAAAAAGGATATTCTTGCTGCATGGTTTCTTGCAGCGATTGTTCGTAGCGTTCGCCTTTTTCCCTGTATTTGCGGTAAGGGTTCAATACCTCATCTTCGATCGCCTCTGCTTCTTCTGGTTGCAATTCCAAACTGACGCGCAATTCTTCTAATATTCTGCGACCGACGACTGTAATGTCACCGCGACTGCTGCTGCGCCGATCGACTTCTTCGCGATAGATTGTGAGTTTGGGTACCCGCGTGCGCGATCGATCGCCAATTTTCCGCAAATCGGCCAAAGCCTCCGCCGCCGACTGGTAGCGCTCCCGAAAATCGTAGCGCACCATATTGTCCAAAACATCGGCTAGGGCTTGGGAGCAGGAGGTTAAATGGCGCCAAACAATTTCGCCTCGATTAGAATTTTTCAAATCCCGCAGTTTCGGCAAATCGTAAGCCGGCAAACCCGTCATAGCTTGGATGCCAATCATTCCCAAGGCGTAGATATCGCTGTTAAGCTGCGGGTTGTATTGAAATTGCTCGATCGGCATATATTCCAGCGTCCCAATCCGCACAGTTACCGGTGCTTGTCTTTGAGCGATGTGAATTTCTTTCACCGAGCCAAAGTCAATCAAAACTAACTTGTTGTCTGCATAGCGACGGATTAAATTTGCTGGTTTAATATCTCGGTGAATTACTCCCTGTCCGTGTACAAACACTAAAATTTCTAATAGTTCCTTCAACAAAGGAATAATTTTTTCTTCGGGAACCGGCTTTCCCGGGACAATCTCTGTGGATAGCGAGTGACCGGCAATAAAGGATTCTACTAAGAAAAATTCTTCATTTTCTTCAAAATAAGCGAATAGCTGAGGGATTTGGTCGTGTTGACCGAGCTTTTCTAGAACTTCTGCTTCTTTTTGGAAAAGACGGCGCGTAGTATTAATTAATTTGGGCTCGCTGGTACCGGGACGCAGGTGCTTGACAAAGCACTGCGGTTCACCGGGGCGACGAGTATCTTTGGCCAGATAGGTTTGCCCAAATTCTCCTGTTTCTATGACTTCAATGACTTGATAGCGTCCATCTAAAAGTTGGCTCACCATGATAATAACGCAGCCTTTTTTTGGTTGATTTTCGCAAGAAACAGTTTCACAGCAGGCAGTTTTTAGTTGTAATTAGGTCAGTCGATTTGAGATTTAAATTGCTATTTTGTGGCGGGTTCGATGCCCACCAGAGAAGCATTTAACTGTATTTCTCTACAACGATTTGCCGAATTCTCAATTGACTGATATAGCGATTGTCAATCAAGGGAGGTACTCGCCAGCCAATCACTCATTACCCATCACCCATCACTCACGATCGATCGCATATTACCCATTACCAATCCGTACCTCACTCACCTGACGATGGGTGCATCTGTGCGATCGCATTTGTAGTGGGATCTTAAGAACTCGCGTACTATACATAGCACGCGAGAGGGGACAGCACTGTATAAAAATGCTTTTTGCAAAAATGAGATGTTCCCTCTGACAATTGCCATACTTTATTTTTTCAACATCTGCAAAGCTTGATATCCCAAAAAGAAAAAACCCAAAGCACCGAGTATCGCTATGGTATTCGCAAACACATCCACTGAAACAAATTCGCCCATTGCAAGATCCTCTGACAACTGATATCTATCCTCGGCTTTTCGGTCTCAGACTGGGTGAGGGGTCTTGCCCCTTGCTGCGGTAGAGCCGAAAGATGCTCACAAATTATAGCAAAGGAGATGCTGAAAATAACTTTTTGGGCGATCGACTAGCTTTTTGTTTTAATATTTTTTAATATTTAAGGACACAAATTGTGCACGTAAATTTTGAGGTCAGTTCGCTTTGATATTGTTAACCCTGGTAATTTTTTCTCTCATAGTCAGTAGAGCTTACACCAAGAATTTGCGCCAATCGGTCAAAAATGCGCCTCGCACCAACGGCAGTGTGGCTCAGCAGTTATTTCCGTCGGCGGGTGACTTCCCCAAAATTTCGGTAATCGTACCAGCATACAACGAAGCCGAGAATATTCGGGATTGCGCGATCGCCATTTTGGAGAGTACAGCCCTGTCTGCTGACAAGCTAGAGGTTTTGATTGTAGACGATCGATCGACAGACGACACGAAGGCGATCGCCCAAACTCTGCAACAACAGCCGGGCGACCCCCGCCTCAAAATATTAGCAGGTGAGGCGCGACCGGAAAACCAATATTGGGCGGGCAAAAACTGGGCCTGCGCCCAAGCTGTTCGGGAAGCAACCGGAGAATTCCTATTATTTATCGATGCCGACGTGCGGCTGAAACCGGGGGCGATTGAAACCGCTATCGCCACAGCCGAAACCGAGAAAATAGACCTGCTAACCTGTATGCCAGCGCTGGTTTGTGGGTGTTTTTCCGAGTGGTTGGTGCAGCCTTTAATGTTCAATAACCTAGCTGTTTGCTTCGATTTTACAGCCGTTAATGATGCTACAAAAACAGACAGTGCCTTTGCGGGTGGCCCATTTATGCTGTTTAGGCGATCGGCTTACGAAAAAATCGGCGGACACGAAGCAGTTGCAGGCGAAATTGTCGAAGATGTGGAATTAGCTAGACGCATCAAGCGTGCGAGTTTAAAGCTCGGACTTTATTCCGGGTCAAATTTGGCATCCGTGCGGATGTATCGGTCTTGGAGCGCATTGTGGGAAGGCTGGACAAAGAATCTGTATCTCGGCGCTAACCGCAGTTGGGGTTCGATGTTTTATATGGCAGCAATTATGTTCTTTCTTTATCCGATGCCGTGGTTGGCATTAGCTATTTTGCTGGCTAACGGCGAAATTGCCAACATAATTAACAATCACCAATTAGAAATTAGCAATTACCATTTGCCGATTACGTTGTTAACTATCTGTTTATCTGCGATCGTAATTGGGTACCATTACACTTTGCGCCGTTTGGGTGCCGAAATTTCTGAGTGTCCGACGAAATACTGGTGGTTGGGAGGTTTGGGAGGGACGTTAATTGCGGCAATTGCGATCGGATCTGCGATCAAAACCGAAACAGGTTGGGGATGGACTTGGCGCGGGAGAGCTTTGCAAATTAACAATAATTAATCCAGATTTTGCATTCACAAAAATTAGTGGTAGGGTGCGTCAGCTTTCAATACGGTTGACTTTTCGTCAGACAAATTAGGTACGTTGTTGCGCTTCAGCGCTCTTTATGATATTCGGAAAGAGGGCTGAAGCCCAACAACGTACCTTTATTAATTATGACAGTTAGTAGTAGGGTGCGTCAGGTTGGACATTTTCAATCAGCACAAAAAGTCTGATACTGACGCACCATTTATTCGAGGAGTGCGTCAGTATGAGATTGTTGGTTTGTTGCGAAAATAATGATAGCTGACGCACCATACATATAGTCGTCAGTCATATAAATTAGGTACGTAGTTGCGCTTCAGCGCTCTTTATGATATTCGGAAAGAGGGCTGAAGCCCAACAACGTACCTTGACGCACTCTACATATAGATGTTTTCACAACGTACCTTATGCTTCTGCGTACACAAAAGCAGGTACTCGCTTGTAAGCAGGCGTGCCCGATCGCTTTTCAATTTCCGGGTGAAAAATTACATTAACTTCAGGATAAAACATCAAAGCAGCACCCTCACGAACCGCCCCGTAAATCACCTCAACATTTTCCATTTTCCCCACATTTCCCTGCACAGTAACCCGCTGATGTTCTTGCATACCAGCACTTTCTGCATCCGCGCGATTCATCAAAATGCAGTTGCGGTGCGGCATTCCCCGGTACTTGTCATCATTTTTGTAAACCACAGTATTGTGCTGAGAATAACTGCGTCCCGTCATCAATGCCACAACTAAACCCCGCACCGATTTCGATGCACCAAAATCCTTTATTTCGGGTAATTTTAGCACTGGTAAAGGCGTGACAAACATCTTGGCTTTGCCACAATCAGTGGGAAATTTGGGTTCGGTAAAAATCCGCCCGCTGATGGTAAATTCCTCTTTAGTTTCATCAATTGTTGCGATTTTTTCATAGCCGGGAATGGTTTGAGCAATCAATTGCCGCACGTACTTGGTATCTTGAAGCTGGCGCCAGTCTACCGGATAAGTGCCGTGAATTCTGGCAGCCAATTCTGTCAAGAAATGCACTTCAGAAATCAAATCAGCATCTTTGAGATGAGTTTCACCTTCATCATTGAAGCGCACAAAATTATTACCCGATTCTACCGTTGTCTTGTGGGGATTTTCAAAGCGATTCAGCACCGGCAGAACAATTGTATTGTGCTTTGCTAATCCGCTAAAATGTCCTAAGTTTGGTTTGGTGGCGAGGTAAATAATGGTTTCAATCTTGCCTAAAGCGCGTTTGGCTTCAGTTAAATCTGGGTTGGCGCCGTACAAGTTGCCGCCCAAACAGATTAGCGTATCGACTTTGCCTGCATCTGCTGCTTCAATGAGCGATCGAGTTTCATAACCCTTAACACGGCTCAGGGGACGCCCCAACAGCTTTTCGAGAGCGGCTTGAACTTCTTTTTTCAGCTTCACAGTCACGCCCATAGAGCCGAATCCTTGGACGTTTGAGTGTCCTCTCACCGGCAATAATCCCGCCCCGACTTTGCCGACATTTCCCGTCATCAAAGCTGTATTGGCGATGCTGAAAATATTATCTACGGCATTCTGTTGTTGAGTAATTCCCATCGCCCAACCGAAGACAACTCGTTGAGAAGTGCCGATTATTTTGGCTGCTGCCTCAATTTCTGGTTGAGAAACTCCGCAGGTTTGAGTAATAGTTTTCCAGTCGGTTTCACGGGCGTGTTGCACTACTGCTTCCCAGTTTTCTGTATAAGATTGCAAATATTCTTCATCGAGCAATCCTTGTTCAATTACAGCTTTTTGAATCCCGACAAATAGGGCTGTATCACTGCCGGGAATTGGCTGCAAGTAGAGCGACGAAATCTCGGAACCTGGGACGAGAGATTTGAGGGGAAATGCTGGAGAAGCAAACTTGACTAAACCGATTTCCATCACTGGATTGATGACAATTATTTTACCGCCTTGTTCGCGGATTTTAATTAATTCGTTCATCAATCGGGGATGGTTGTAGGAAGAATTGCTACCCGCGAGTACGACGCAATCTGCTTGCTTTAAGTTTTCTAAACTGACTATGGAGGTGCCGGTGCTAAACATTTCCTTTAACCCGGTGGTCGAGGGAGCGTGGCACAAATCTGAACAATCTGCTAAGTTGTTAGAGCCGATCGCCCTCATCAACAATTGCAGCAGAAAAGCCGCCTCGTTGGAAGAGCGACCCGAACTATAAGAAGCTACTCGTTCCGGGCTTTTACGAAATCCAGCCTCGGCAATTTCATAGACTTCTTGCCATGAAATGCGATCGTAATGAGATGCACCAGCCCGCAAAATCATCGGAAAACTCAACCTTCCCAGTCTATCTGCTTCCCTGGAAGTTAATGGTTGGAGTTCTGCAATACTGTGCTGTTGAAAATAGTTAGTCGAGATAGCAGGTTTAATTTCAGCCGAAATTGCTTCAACACTTTTCATACACCGCTGAAGTTTTTCGCCATCTTCATTCGTAAACCCTCCTTTCTGCCCGCCAGTGCCCCAAGCACAGGACAAACAAGCACTTTTGTGCAGCAAAGTTTGCCAAAGTTTCGGGCCTTCCGGCGACAAAGTATGCTTTGCCCAATATTCAATTATGGGCAAACCGCCGCCGATGTCTGGCGTTTCGTCATTTTTGTCGCTAAATGGCGGAACGGGTTGGATATTTTGGGAGTTGGTGTCCATACGGTTTATTTTTTGTTTGAATTGCGAATTGATGTACAGTTAAGTTTATTACTATAATTTACCGCAAATTTACAGCCCATAAATTAGTCAATAGATAGATTTCTTAAAGGTACGTTGTTGCGCTTGAGCGCTCTTTGCTATAAATAGTAGTTCCGAATTAATTGTACGAGATTTTGCTAGATAGATTTCT
>NZ_JAEQCB010000078.1:0-40950 GCF_020738785.1 Microcoleus sp. PH2017_05_CCC_O_A
TAACCAATAACCAATAACCAATAACCAATAACCAATAACCAATAACCAATAACCAATAACCAATAACCAATAACCAATAACCAATAACCAATAACCAATGCCCCATGCCCCATGCCCCATGCCCCATGCCCCATGCCCAATAACTCCCCTAAATCGGAAGACCAATCACAAACTCTGTTCCGCCTCCTACCGAAGACAAACATTCCAAAGTTCCCCCATGTATTTCAGTGACTATCTGATGGCAAATAGACAGTCCCAATCCCGTACCTTTACCTTCTGCTTTAGTTGTAAAAAATGGCGCAAACATTTTTTCTCTGACAGATTCCGGCATTCCCATTCCATTGTCAGCAATCTGAATCACAATTGTATCGATGATTTCCAGTTTTTGCTGGCAAACACCCACGGTAGAAATCATAATTATATTGGGATTTTGTTCAATTTCTGCGTAGGTTTTGCCCGCGTTAAATTCTTCCACAGCATCGATCGCATTAGCAATCAAATTCATAAATACTTGATTTATTTGCCCGGGATGGCATTTTAATGTTGGCAACTCACCGTAATGTTTAATGATTTTAATTGCCGGTCTGTTGTGCTTAGCCTTGAGGCGGTGAGATAAAATCATTAAAGTAGTTTCAATGCCTTCGTGGATGTCAACTGCTCTTTTTTCCTGACTGTCGCTACGAGAATAGTTCCGCAGAGATTGCATAATGTCGCGGATGCGATCGATTCCCATCTTCATGGACGCCGTAGTTTTGGGCAAGTCGGCTAATAGATATTGTAGATCGATCGATGCAATTTCCTGTTCAATTTCTGCTCCCGGTTCTGGAAAGTTTTCTTGATAAATATTCACCAAGTTAATTAAATCACCAATATATTCTTGAACGTGGTGCAAGTTCCCAGAAATAAAGCCAATAGGATTGTTCACTTCGTGGGCTACTCCAGCTACCAGTTGTCCGAGTTGAGAGATTTTTTCAGTTTGAACTAATTGTGCTTGAGTTTGTTGCAGTTCGATCAATATGGCTTCTAAATTTTCAGCTTTCTCTCTCAGTTGAGCTTCTGATGTTTGTAAAGCTTGTTCCGCTACTTTGCGCTGGCTGATATCGCGAATGATTGACAAAGCGTGGGGTTTCCCTCTGTATTCAAAAAACTTTGCTCTTACCTCAATATCGAATTCTGTACCGTCTTTTCGCAGCACGATAGCTTCACAATAAAATTCTTGGTGCAAGCTAACGGTTGTCATAAACTCATCGAATAAATGTAGGCACTTTGGGTGCAGGAGATCTAAAGGACTTAATCTCAAGAATTCCTCCATAGAATAACCGTACATTTCGCACATTACCGGGTTTGCTGCCGCAAATTTTCTAGTCTCCAAATCTATTAAGATAAGTCCGTCTGCTACACTTTCAAAAATACTGCGGTACTCCTCTTCTTTTTGAGCGAGTTCGGCTTGAGATTGTTGCAAGTTTTGTAGGGATTCAGTTAACTGGCGGGATTTATCTTGTTCGCTAGCGTAGGAACGCGCATTTGCAATAGCAATTGCTGCTTGTGCGGTCAACATTTCCAAAAGTGTCAAACCTTCGTCAGTGAAGGCTCCAGCGACCAAGTTATTTTCTAGATAAACTATACCGATTGACTTTCCTTGATAGACAATTGGCGCGCACAAAACTGACTTCGGTTGCTGATGCTGAATGTATGTATCGAATTGGTAAAGTGTTTCTTTAGTTGCATCGATTAGTACCAGAGGTTCCTGAGTTCTTGCTACATAATTGACGATAGAAAGAGGGACTTTGTAGTTATTTTTGACTGGGTGGAATTCTTCAAATATTGCATAATTATGCGGGTCGCTATCCGACACTTCAACGAACAAGTATCCGTCTCGTTCCAAAAGAATACACCCGGTTTGAGCGCCTGCATTTTCTAAAATAATATGCAGCAGTTTTTTTAACAATTTTTCTAAGACGATTTCGCTAGAAATAGCCTGAGAAGCTTTGATTACTGTTTTCAAATCAAAAATATTGGCATCAGTGGCGGTAGTCGCAGTTGTATTTATAGCGATCCGATCGTCGCTGATTTTGTTAAACCAATCTGGATGAGATTGTTCTAGTTGATGAACTTTGGCGGTTGCACCCCACTCGACATAGCAAAAACGGGCATCATTGAGATAAATTTTGGCGAGATTGGCACGATTTTGTGTTATATAAAATCTGGCAGCTAATTCATTGGCTAGGGCAGCATTTTGGACGAAGCCATTTTTGAGGGCGGAGGCGATCGCCCAATCATAATGTTGTGCTGCTGTATGGCTGTCTCCTGACAACCTCGCGATTTCTGCCTGAATTAATGAATATTTGTGCAGATAATTTGCAGGACAGTGTTCTGCCAAATCTCGAAAATTCTCCAGACTAATAGTGAGCTGTTTTCGGTATAGTTTGTACTCGGTATCATTGGCGTTTGTGCAACCAGCAGCTAGGGCGATCGCGTGATGGAACCGAAAAACCGGGTTGACAAAATGACCGGCACCGCCTTTCAAAAATTCCGCGCCGAAGAGAGCATATTCTAAGGCGCGATCGACTTCGCCAAACCAATTAGCATGGGTGAGCTTGTAAAGATAGATGACAAAAGCAGTGGTAAGATCGGCTGAGGATTTGGCAAATTCTAAAAGCTGGTGTTCGTCGATGAAGGTTTCCGGCTCTGGGTAGGTTTCTGGTGAGCTAGTCAGTTGGGCGATCGCATTTTTGGTCAGCAAGTGATAAGCTAGCATATTGCGATCGACCTTTGAAAGCGCTGGAATAAATTGATCGGCAATTTCTGTAGCTTTGCTCAAAGACTCGTTGCCAAAAAAGCAGACCCATAGATAATTAATCGAAGCATATCCCGACCATTGATAAGCACCTGTTTCTAAACCGCTATTGAAAGCTTTGAGCATAAAAGGCTTGCATTCATCGATATATTTCATATAATGTAAAGTTAAAGCCCCCCACATATGAAAAATACAAGTACCTAACTCTTTATTGTCACAGCCTTCGTAGAGATTGAGCGAGAGTTCTCCGGCGGCGCAGCCCGCCTTGATTTCGCGATATTTATTGACCAAAGTAAAGGCGTACAAAGTGTAACCAAAGGCGGAAAATGGTGAATTCCCGTACAGAATGCTTGTTTGTACAAACTTCATCGCGCAGAGATATTGAGCGTTGGGACTGGTAAAATAGGCGATCGGGAAAAGTTCTTTCAAAATTCGATGAGCTGCTAGTTGTAGCGAATCGGTAAGTTTGGGTAAATCTGCTAATATATCGATCGATCGCCCGATCATCCTCTTCGTCTCTGCTAATTCTCGGGCTAGAAATTCATCATCCGGGTAAGGTTCAATCTCAACCCCCAAAGAATTTAACGTTTCAATCCCTAACTCATAAGCGGCAGATAAGTCATTCTTCATCCGCAGACAAGTTATTTGCAATTCTGCGATCGCACACTGTTCTAACAAAGTATGAGTTTTGGTCAGAATCCGGTCAAAAATTGCTAAAGCTGCATCATTGTTACTATTTAAATATTCTGCTTCACCCAGCTCTAAATTTAGCGCAAAACTCAAGCTATAATTATCTTGCCAACTTGAGACAGGCAAACAGTCGCACCCAGCTTGGAAAAAAGTAAGCGCATCTTCAAAAGCCGAAGCAGCTTTAGCAGTTTTACCTGCTTGTAAATTTAATTGTGCTAATTCATAAAGTTCTTCAGGATTAGCAATGAATTCGCGAGCAAAGTTCAAATGATTAACAATATCAAAAATCTGTTCTTGACGTTCAGCTTCATTGCTCCCCTCCAACAACAAACGTCCCAGCTTCCAGTGAACTGATTGTTTTTGGGACTCAGGAATCATCACATAAGCGGCTTGTTGAACCCGATCGTGCAAAAAATTGTAGCGCACTTTGCCAATTATTGGAGCCAACTTTTCTAATTCCCATTGCTCAAATACTTGTGGTACTAGATAGGCGTCATCTACAGGCAAAATCAACCCTAATTCTAGCGCTTCCCACAAATATTGTGCTGTTTTAGTCAAAGATTGTTCGCTCACTACTGATAATATATCCAGATTAAATTCGTTGTTTATACAAGCAGCTAATTGTAAAATTGTCTGACTTTGTTCAGATAAATATTGAATTTTATGAGCCATTAAATCAACTACATTTTCGGAAATATTTTGCTGTTTGATTTCTTGGGTGTCCCATTCCCATTCTGCAAGTTCTATATTAAATATCAGAAAATTTTCTTGAGACAGTGACTTCAATAACTGCTTTAAAAAGAAAGGATTTCCCTGAGTTTTTTCGAGCAGCAATTGTGCCAAGGATGCGACTTTTCTAGGAGAACAGTTTAAAGTGTCAGAAACTAATCGATTTACTTCATAAATTGCCAAGGGTTCCAGGTGAATATTGGCGATCGCAATTCCTGCGGCCCTCATTGCCTCATTTGCCAACATAAAGGGATGGCTCGGACTTACTTCGCTATTTCGATAAGCAAGAATAAGCAGGAAGTAAGGATTTTCTTCGGTGCAGTTGTGTTGATACAAATTAACGCTTCCAGCATCCATCCACTGACAGTCATCGAGAAACATTACCAAAGGATGTTCGGCTGTTGCAATTGCTTGGACAAACTTCTTCATCACTCCGTTGAAGCGGTTTTGAGATTCAATAGCACCGAGTTCGGGTACGGGAGGTTGTTCGCCCAAAATCAATTGTAACTCCGGGATAGCATCGATCGCAATTCGAGCATTTTTCTGCAAAGCGTTGAGTAGTCTTTGTCGCCATGCTACTAGCTGAGTTGGGCTTTCCATCAAAATTTGCTGCACGAAGTTACCCATAGCTTGAGTGAAACAAGCGTAGGGAACATTCCGCTTAAACTGGTCGCATTTACCAGATATAAAATAGCCACGTTGCCGCGTTATATCACGGACAATCTCATGAACTAATGCAGATTTGCCGATGCCGGAATAGCCACTGACTAGGACAATTTCACCGCTGCCTTTGCAGACACGATCGAACACTTCTAATAATTGTGCTATTTCTGTGTTTCGTCCGTAGAGTTTCTGAGGAATTGACAACTGACTCAGGGCATCTAGTTGTCCGGGAATAAAGTTAGAAATTGTCCCTGAATTCTTTATTTGATTTTGGCAGCGTTCTAAATCTGCTAATAATCCTGTGGCAGTTTGATATCTAAGTTCGGCATTTTTTGCCATGAGTTTTGCCACAATTTGGGTCAAAACTATGGGAATTTGTGGGTTGAGTTGTTGCAGGGGAACTGGTGGTTTGGCTATGTGACAGTGTACCATTTCTAACGGGTCACTGCTGGTAAATGGTAATTGTCCTGTCAGTAATTCGTAAAAGGTGACGCCGAGAGAGTAGAAATCGCTGCGGTAGTCGATGGAACGGTTCATGCGCCGGGTTTGTTCGGGGGACATATATGCCAGGGTTCCTTCTAGGCGATCGGAATTTTTTGAGTGTGTTTGTTCTTTTCTCAACCGCGAAGCGATGCTAAAATCAGCAAGTTTTACTTGCTTTGTTTGGGGATTTATGATAATATTATCCGGTTTAATGTCTTTATGTATGATTTGATTTTGATGCAGCAATACTAAAGCTTTTGCCAAGGATACGGCTATGTTTAAAAAATCGGCAATCGATAATTGGTAATGCGTGGCATTCGCCTCTAGATTGTCGGTTTCGGGCTCGGCTAATTCTGGTTGATGTTCTAAGTTTTCGATCCAATATTTCAGGGATACCCCTCCGATATCTTCTAATACTAACACTAAGCAAAAAGGATGGATTTCGAGTCGATAGACTTTGATGACATACTCTGAGTCGATATGTTTTGTGATTTGATATTCGTGTTTTAAACTGGCGCTCTGTTCTAGGGTCGGGCAGTCGGTGTTTAAGACTTTGAGAATGACTAATTGTTTTTCTGCTGTCGATATGGCTCGATAAATAACTGTGTTAGTTCCTTGGTGAATCAGCTCTTGTAAGTTGTAACCAGAAATCCCTGAAGCTGGCAGCATAGTAGATTTTCCCAGTTGATTATAAATCAATGCCGAATTAATTAGAGAATGGCACATATGGAACCCCAATGAATGGCGGGCGATCGCTACTTTACAAAGCCGCAGGTTGCAGCGATGTATCGAACGATCGCACAATCTTAAAATTACTTACGTATTTAGCAGGTGTTTGTTTTAAGAGGTCTAGCGACCTAGAAATTGCAACTCTTAATTTTTTTATGGTGGAAGTGTTACAGCCTTTAAATGAAATCATACAGCATCCCACCATCATTGTAAATGACTTTATTAAATTTTAATAATAAAAGTTAGGGCGTAGATAAATAGCTGCTCGCGGGGCGTTGGGGAAAGCAATTGCAGGATTGGGAGATTTCTGGATATAACAAAGAATCACAGAAACACTTGGTTTTTACACTTGCACAATCAATATGATTGTAGGTACACATTGTGGACATTACCGAGGACTTTAATATCATTTGAGCGTACAAGCTGTGGATATTACTTAGCTATAAACTATTTTTGTAGGCAGTTAGTAATGTAGATCAAAAAAACTTGCGTAAAAACTCGGTTTTTAAAGAAAATATTGGTTCGCTGGCTGGAATAAAGTTAAGAAGTTTTCAAAGCAGAACTCGCCTCCGCTGCTATACCCCAATACCGTTTACTTAAGACCGCCCTGGGGGTAAAACCTATGAAAAATAGATACGGAGATTGCTTCGTTCCTATCGAAGGACCATCTTAAGTAAACCGTATTGTGCTATACCTCCTCTCACCCCGCGAGATAGCTTTTACAGGTGATGCGACCCGGCGGTGTTGGGCCTTAGGATCGAAAGTATCAAAGCAGATTCAGGACGTGCTTGCGTCTTAAACCCGGCTTTTAGGCAAAATAAAGGGTTGGGCGGCAGAGCACTACCGGGATATTGGGAGCGTTAAGTCGGAAGGGCCACAAGTCTGGAGAGGGCTTGCAGTCGATCGAATCTGTTGAGACACGGGCGGGCGTCAGTGTTGATTCGTGAAAAGTTGAGGATGCCCATATTTCGCCCGGAAAAACTTTTTTGCGATCGGAATACTCAAACCTAGAGGAAAATCAATATGTCATTTACAACCAAGATGAAATCTACCCAACAAGCTATTACTAAGCCACAACTGCAATTAGGTTCTCAAGGTCAAGCGGTATTGGAACTCGAACAAATGTTAACCAAGTTGCGGGTTTACCGGCAGCCTGTAAAAGGAATTTTTAACTCATCAGTTGAATTTGCTGTGAAACTGTTTCAGTATCGGGTTTTCTTGTCGCCGGACGGCATTGTCGGGCCGCTGACTTGGCAGGCCCTTTATACTGAAGCTCCTGTGAATATGCCGGTACTTAAATTCGGCAGTTCTGGGGAAGCAGTCACTACTGTTCAAGAAGTTCTGACCATTTCCCAGCACTATCGGGGCTCTATTGACGGTCAATTTGCCACTTTGACTGATCGGGCTGTTAGCGCATTTCAAAAAAGCTTTGGGATCGAGGCCGACGGGATTGTCAACCAAGAAACTTGGACTGCTTTGAGTCAAATTCCGCGCGGCTATGACCCTAATTGGTTCTTGACTTAGGGTTAGGTGCTGCTCGGTAATATATGGGCAGATTTGTGCGATCGCGTGTGAGGAATTGGGCAATGTGCGATGCTTCGAGTGCGCGATCAGTACCCGAAGCATTACATTTTTTTGAGATATTTTTTCGGGATTTGTGCAGAGAGAGTTCTGTTTTATAACTTTGGTAAAAATTACAAATTATCAATTATTAATTACTAATTCCTAATTATCAGAAAAGATCGATCGCCCAAAAACTGTTAACTTTCCTTACAATTTCGATAACAGGGTACAGTGGCGATGATAGGATGCCGTAAAAATCCTTTGGATATATCTATGGCAGAAGAACTGACTGGACAACCCCCCATCTTCGGCGGCAGCACCGGCGGCTTGCTGACCAAGGCGCTAGTTGAAGAGAAGTATGCTATCACTTGGACTAGCCCCAAGGAACAAGTGTTTGAAATGCCTACAGGTGGCGCTGCGATTATGCGTCAAGGCGACAACTTGCTGTATCTGCCCCGGAAGGAGCAGTGTATCGCTTTGGGCGGCCAGCAACTGCGGGCGAAATTCAAAATCTCGAACTACAAAATCTACCGCGTTTTTCCTGACGGTTCTACTGAGTACCTGCATCCCAAGGATGGCGTGTTCCCTGAGAAGGTGAACGAAGGTCGTGTTGCTAATGGTAGTGTCCCTCGCAATATTGGCAGCAATCCCAATCCGATCAAGGTGAAGTTCACAGGTAAGAAGACCTACGATCCTTAAGCGATCGATCTATTGCTGAGCAAAACATAAGTAATATTGCTTATTTGGGACTCAGTTAAGACTGATCCCCCTAGCCCCCCTGATAGTCGGTGGGGACATGAGCATTCTCTTTCGTCTCCTTCTTAAAAGGGGGGACAAGAGCATTCTCTTTCCTCCCCCGACTATCCGGGGGATTGAGGGGGATCTGGCCTCGGAGAAAAGCGAGATTTATCAAGGGTTTTAGGGTTAAGTTGACAGGAATGGGCAGCGCCCAGCTTCTACTGCAAATATCAAATCTAATTAATAGTTAATCCTTAAATTAAAAATGAATGTCGCAATCAGGCGATCGCAGATTTCTGATATCGATGTTTGCGCTCGCATTAATTATGAAGCTTTTAAAGATATTTCCGATCGCCACTGCTTCCCTCACACAGATTTTCTGACGGTAGAGTTGGCGGCCGAAATTAGTCGGTTTTGGCTCGAAAATCCCTCGTATTTTGGCGTTGTAGCCGAGAATGACGGTGCGGTTGTCGGGTGCGGTTTTATGGATGAACGCAACCCGATTCGCGGTATCGGGCCCGTCAGTGTCGATCGGGCTTTTCAAGGCCGCGGCGCAGGGCGACAAATCATGAAAGCCTTGCTGGAACGGGGACAGGATGCTGTAGGCATCCGTTTGGTGCAAGAATCTTTCAACATGGCCTCGCTGTCGCTGTACGCTTCTCTGGGTTTTGAGGTGAAGGAACCTTTCGTGTTAATGGAGGGGAAGTTTCGCAGCGTGCCGCAGTATGGGTTTGAGGTGCGGCCGATGGCTGGCGAGAATGTGGGCGAATGCGCGGCTTTGTGCGAAAAAGTCTGTGGGTGCGATCGAACTTCCGAGATTGAATACGCCCTAAATAATTATTGTCCGTTAGTTGCGTACCAGCAAGGTCGGATTGTGGCTTATACTTGTGCGATATCTGCTTTGGGTCACAGCGTCGCCGAAACCGAGGCAGATATGCAGGTTTTGCTCTTGGGGGCTGCTGCGTACAGTTCCGAAGATGTGCTAGCTTTTCACTTGCCGCTGAGGTATGGAAGTTTGTTTCGCTGGTGTTTGCAACAAGGGCTGCGCGCCGTCAAGCCGATGGCGGTGATGGCTGTTGGCGAGTACCAATCGCCGGAGGGCTGTTGGTTTCCGTCTTTTGTTTATTGATTGTAATTAAAGTTAGTATAGCAACCGCCATTCAAGGTATTGACATAAAGCACCTCATGAAGAGACCCCTGAGATCCCCAAGCGATCGCTCTCCAATTTGATTCCTGTCAACTGTCAACTGTCAACTGTCAACTGTCAACTGTCAACTGCTATATATGATATTTCCCGATTTCTCACAATTTTCGGAACTGGCGAAACAAGGCAATTTTGTACCCGTATATCAAGAATGGGTGGCTGATTTGGATACGCCTGTGTCTGCGTGGTATCGGGTTTGCGCCGGTCAACCTTACAGTTTTCTGCTGGAGTCGGTGGAAGGTGGGGAAAAACTCGGGCGTTATAGTTTGTTAGGGTGCGATCCGCTGTGGATTTTGGAGGCTAGGGGCGATCGCACAACTCAAGTTTACCGCGACGGTTCCGAAAAAGTATTTACGGGCGATCCGTTTGAGGCTTTAACCGAGTGTTTGCAGCCTTACAAACCAGTGAAATTGCCGCAGTTACCGCCGGGAATTGGCGGATTGTTTGGTTTTTGGGGTTACGAGTTAATTAAGTGGATTGAACCGCGAGTTCCAGTGCATCCGGCGGGCGAGAATGATTTGCCGGATGGGTTGTGGATGCAGGTTGATAATTTGCTGATTTTTGACCAGGTGAAACGGAAAATTTGGGCCGTCGCCTATGCGGATTTGCGCGAGACAGGCGTTGATTTGGCCGAGGCCTATGGGGCAGCGTGCGATCGGGTTTCTCAGTTAGTAAATAAACTGAAATCGCCACTTTCACAACAATCTACTCTCCTAGAATGGACTCCGCCGAGTTACGGGCAAGATGCAAGTTCCACAACTGAAAATACAGAATTAGCTTACAGCAGCAATACCACCCGCGACAAGTATTGTGAAAATGTATTGAAAGCCAAGGATTATATCAAAGCGGGAGATATTTTTCAGGTAGTGATTTCGCAGCGGCTGGAAGCAGAATACACGGGCGATCCTTTTGCACTTTACCGCTCTTTGCGCCTGATCAATCCTTCTCCGTACATGGCTTATTTTAATTTTGGAGATTGGCAGATTATCGGTTCCAGTCCAGAAGTGATGGTGAAGGCAGAAAATACTGTTGACGGCAAAAGGATTGCAACTTTGCGGCCGATTGCCGGTACGCGCCGCCGGGGTCAAACTCCTCAACAAGACGATGCTTTGGCTGCTGAATTACTGCAAGATCCGAAGGAAATTGCGGAACACGTGATGTTAGTTGATTTGGGCAGAAACGATTTAGGCAGAGTTTGCCGCAGCGGTACTGTAAAAGTTGACGAATTAATGAAAATTGAGCGTTATTCTCATGTGATGCACATTGTGAGCAATGTAATCGGAGAATTGGCTGAAGATAAGACAGCTTGGGATTTGTTGAAAGCTGGTTTTCCTGCTGGTACGGTTAGCGGTGCTCCGAAGATTCGGGCGATGGAAATTGTGCACGAGTTGGAAGGTTGCCGTCGCGGCCCGTATTCTGGGGTTTACGGGTTTTATGATTTTGAGGGACAGTTGAATAGTGCGATTACAATTCGCACTATGGTTGTTCAATCGCAGGGCGGTGACAAACATTCGGTTTCTGTGCAAGCCGGTGCTGGTTTGGTGGCCGATTCTAACCCGGATATGGAGTATGAAGAAACTCTCAATAAAGCCCGGGGTATGTTGCAGGCTATTCGCTGTTTGAAGTAGCGAGTCTGGGTCAAAAATCTTGTCGATGTCGATAAGAGTCGGCGATTGAAATCGCGTCTACACAAACAATGTCCGCCTCCGCGGACAAAGAGAAGATAACGTAATTTTAACCGTCTGGTATTCAACCCGCGGAGGCGGGTTTTGTCTGTATAGACGCGATTTCAATCGCCCGGTCTTCTAATCTTAAAAGAGGGAAAGCGGAGGCGGGTTTTGTCTGTATAGACGCGATTTCAATCGCCCGGTCTTCTAATCTTAAAGGAGGGAAATATGAATTTTTATATCGTTGACGTGTTTGCCGAGTCAAAATATGCTGGCAATCAGCTAGCTGTCTTTTGCGGCGCGGGAGTTGCGGAACTCTCAGAGGCCGAAATGCTGCTGATAGCGAAGGAAATCAATTATTCGGAAACTACGTTTATTCCATCAAACCAGCCGGAAAACGGCGGCTATGACGTGCGTATCTTCACGCCCAAGAAGGAATTACCGTTTGCCGGTCATCCGACGCTGGGGACGGCGTTTGTGCTACAACAACAGATAATTGGCCAAAAGGTCGATCGAGTAATTCTCAATTTAGCCGTGGGTCAAATTCCTGTCACCTTTAATTATCGCAACGAATCCGCAGATATTTTGTGGATGCGACAAAACCCACCAACATTCGGTCAAGTTTTGCCAACCGAAACTCTCGCCAGCGTCCTAAATTTACAACCCGATGAGATTGAGACAAACTTCCCAATTCAAGAAGTTTCTACCGGAGTACCGTTTATAATTGTCCCGTTAAAAACCCTCGCAGCCGTCAAAAAAGCTCAAGTCAACTTAGATAAATATTTTGAATTAATTAATACCACAGAAGCCAAAGAAATTTTGATATTCTGCCCAGAAACTTACAGCGACATTAATGATTTAAACGTCCGAGTTTTCGCCCATTCCTTAGGAATTCCCGAAGATCCGGCGACGGGGAGTGCCAATGGCTGTTTGGCTGGATATTTGGTAGAATATACTTATTGCGGGGAATCAAAGATTGATGTGAGAGTCGAACAGGGTTATGAAATTGGTAGACCTTCGTTGCTGTTGTTGAAAGCTCAAAAAAATCAGGAAGAAATAGAAGTTTTGGTGGGAGGTAAAGTGGTGATGGTGGCGAAAGGAGAATTTGTTTAAAACATTCAAATATAGCTTCCTATATAGGTTCGTAGTGAGGACTTTAGTCCTTATTTGTTGCGGACTAAAGTCCTCACTACAAACCTATTTTATTATAAACCCGCCCCGGTCTTCACTCTAGAAAACTTAATATTCCGCTCAAATTGTGAGATAGTACACATATAGAAGGATTGACTCACATGATGGTAAGTTCACTCATCGAATCCAGGGAAATTCAAGTTATTGAATCTCCCAGAATTTCCCTAGAAGAATGGATAGAAAACCCGCCTGACAGCACAGAATGGGTGGATGGAGAATTAGTAGAAAAAAACGGCATGACAGCAAAAACTGGTCGGATTCAATCTCGGCTATCCCGCTATTGGGGAAATTACGCAATTTCCAGCGGACAAGGCGGAGAAGTTTACACAGAAACAGGTTGCCGTACAGTAGAGAGAGGTCGCTGTCCTGATGTTTCTTACTTGACACCAGAATTAGTCGCCCAATTTAATGATTTTACCATACTTCCTCAAAGTTTCCCGTTGATTGCTGAAATTATTTCTCCTACTGATAAAGCGGAAGAAGTATTTGCCAAAACCAATGAATACCTGCAATCGGGCTGTCAAGAAATATGGCTGGTACTTCCTGAGAGTCAGTGGATTGTTGTTGTTACTCAACAGCAGAGACTTTTATTTACCATAGGTGAAGTCGTCAGCACTCAAATAGTTTTGCCTGGTTTTAGTATTGCCGTCGATGAGTTGCTAGCGTAAAAAATGGGTTCAATTTAATTATTCCTAATCAAAATGGGTTAATATGAGGTAGCTCATATTCATTGCTCTGCGTTACTGGCATAGTGAAAGCATCATCTTTCTGAGAGACTTTCCAATGCTATCAACATTTTCGCGCACTTTAAATTTATCCTCTGATGCTTCCGAAGCCCTGCTTGCACTTCCATTAACCAGCTTGCTGGATTCACCGGAATTCAATCAAATCTTGGGAAGTCTGGATACTGCTTTGCTTAAAGAAAGTTTGCCTGCTGCTGGGGCTATATTATCCCAAAAACTCCCAGCTTTTTATGATTGGTTGCAAACTGAATTGGGAATTAAAAATGTCCCAGATAGTCCAGATCATGCTACAAAATGGGTAGTCGGTTTTCTGAAGAATCAAGAGAGTTTAACTGATTTAGTTGAGATGCACAAATCGATTCCAAGACTTGCATTAGATCGATCGATTCCTCGGTTAGTTAGCGCCTTTGATGGGGTTCAACCCACCGCCGTCAAGGAAGAGTGGGAAAAAGCGATCGCAGCGCTTTGTCTGGTACTCGCCGTCGCAGCGCGGGAAAATCAGTCACCGGGCGCATCGAAGGCTTTGGTAGGGGTTTAGGTGAAGCGGCTTTTTCGGAAAATTTGCAGTTGCGCGCGATCGATCTCAACGACTACCGGCTTTTTCTTGTTGAGGACGATCGCATTATGCCGATTTAACAACAGCCACTGAGCCAACATTACCACCAGGACTCGCCTTTTGCGAAACTTGCCTTCAAAACGGGCCATTCGGACGATCGCCTCTTCGATTTTATACCACCAGTTTTTCCCTTTCTGGGAAATCACAAAAATCGTTCCCGGTATGTAATCGCCTCCATTTGCCCAGAAAGCATACCTTTCGCCTAAAGTAAAGTAGTGAAAAACATTGTTAGCGGTGCAAGTTTCAGCTAACTTTTCCGCAACGCCCAAAGAATTAAACGTTACAGTCGATCGCAGATAACCCGGATATTTTGCTACAATTTGCTGAGCAACTTTGCCGCCCAAACTTTCTCCGATGACATCCGCCGGATTTCCGCTGCGAAATTGCTGTTTAAGCCAATCTATAGCGCCTACAGTTTCCGCCGCTTTTAACTGGCGTTGTACTTTGGCCATAAATACATCGGGTGTATCTTCCAAAACGCGATCGAAAGGATACCACGAACCGTATCCGCGAATCACGAGCACGGGCGGATTATTCCCAGAAACCGGAAGGCGACTTTCAGCATAAAAACCAGTGCGCGAGTCTTCAAACACTTTTTCTATGGTATAATTTCCATCAACAACTTGCCCCTCTGCGTGCCGAACATAAATTGACGGATTGCTGGGATCCTCAGTATCGTGGAGTTGGGGTTTGGCAAACTTTTCGTAGAGGGAATCTAGCAAGTGCCTTCCTGTAGGGCGATCGACAAAATCCAATTTTATTGATCCATACTAAATTAAAAACAATCTAAAAAAGGTTCGTAGTGAGGACTTTAGTCCTCAGGAAAAGAAGGACTAAAGTCCTCACTACTAATACCAATTTAATGTGAAGTTGCACATATCTCGATCCCCCTAAATCCCCCTTAAGAAGGGGGACTTTGATCGGAATCTTGTCCCCCCCTTATTAAGGGGGAGTAGGGGGCAAGCTAAGGGGGGATCGGATTCTATGCAACCTCATAAAAAATTGGTATAACCTTGTGCAATTCTTACAAAACTCGCAACGTGCTCGCAATACTATCGACTGCTTCCATCGCGCGAATTTCATCGAGTGCTTGTTGGAAATTACCTTCCCGAACATCGTGAGTCACGACAACAATTTCTGCTAAATCGCCGTGAATTCCCGTCTGCACAATGGACTCCAAACTAACTTGGTGGTTGCCGAAACAAGTGCCAAGTTTGCCAATTACCCCGGGCGTATCCCGCGTCAGAAAACGCGCGTAAAACCGAGTCACAAGTTCCTGCATTTCTGCTATTTTGCAGTAGTGTTGGTGAGTGCAACTCAGCAAAGGATGGGGAATCGGCACAGTTTCGGTTTTCAGGATAGCAGCCACATTCAAAATGTCGGATACTACCGCGCTGGCTGTGGGCCCAGCCCCCGCACCGCGCCCGTAAAGCATCAATTGCCCGATCGCATCTCCTTCGACTAAAATGGCATTATAAACACCGTTAACACTCGCCAGCGGATGAGCTTTCGGCACAAAAGTAGGATGCACCCGAATCGAGAGGAGTTCCCCTTCTGCATCCCCATTATGTTCGGAAATTTTGCTAGTTTCTTGAGCAATAGCCAGCAATTTGATCGTAAATCCCAGCTTGTCGGCGTAGTCAATATCAGCCGCGCTAACTTGCCTGATACCTTCGCAGTGAATATCTGCTAAATTGATGCGTCCGCCAAAAGCTAACGAAGCTAAAATAGCAATTTTATCAGCAGCATCCCATCCATCCACATCTGCTGTAGGGTCAGCTTCAGCATAACCTAATTGCTGAGCGTCCGCGAGGACTTCGCCAAAGTCTGCACCTTCTGTCTGCATCCGCGTCAGGATGTAATTAGTTGTGCCGTTAACGATGCCGGTGACACTTTTGATGCGGTTTGCACCTAAAGATTGTTTGAGGGTTTGAATGACCGGAATGCCGCCGCCCACCGCAGCTTCTAGCATTACATAAACGCCTTTTGCGTTAGCAGCGTCGAAGATTTCATTACCGTAGCGGGCGATAACTGCTTTGTTGGCGGTGACTACGTGCTTCCCGTTGTCGATCGCTTTCAGAATGAGCGATCGCGCCGGTTCCAATCCGCCAATCAGTTCTACTACAATATCAATTTCCGGGTCAGTCGCGATCGCCTCTAGGTCAGTTGTCAGCACATTTTCTGGCAATTGTAAAGACCGAGTTCGAGAAATATCGCGCACTCCCACCCGATAGATTTCCAATTCCTGCAACAGCGGATGGCGCCCATCTGGGGAGAGCAAAATCTCTGCTGTTCCCGCGCCAACCGTACCCAAACCTAGCAAACCAATTTTGAAAGCCACGACTTTGACCCGTAGAAAATCACTTAATCTACAATCATTGTATGATAACCAGGCATTCATAGAATACCCACAGGCTCGACTTCTTTAAAAAATCAGACTCTATATCAGATCGCGTCCAATCAATCATTCCTAATAAAAACGGTTCGTAGTGAGGAATTTAGTCCTTTAATTATGAGGACTAAAGTCCTCACTACGAACCAATATGATTGTGATTGCTATCTTCAGAAAAGAGCTGACCAATTAATCCAGACGTTACATCAGACTTTGCATTGCAATTTAAAGTGCTGTATCCAGGTCTACCTCCAATTCTCGAAGCCACTGTTTCAATCTTTCTACGTGCTGCCTTTCTGCATTAACTTGCTGTTCTAGTTGCTGATTTTGCTGTTCGAGTTGCTGTAGATGTGCTTCTTCTGCTCGAATTAAATCTTCTACTATAGCAATCTTTGCAGGAGTCGTAAATTTTTTACCCCACGCCAACCCTCAGAGCGAGTTCGGGGAGGGA
This sequence comes from Microcoleus sp. PH2017_05_CCC_O_A, assembly GCF_020738785.1. NCBI lineage: Bacteria > Bacillati > Cyanobacteriota > Cyanophyceae > Oscillatoriales > Microcoleaceae > Microcoleus > Microcoleus sp. PH2017_05_CCC_O_A. The sequence continues at coordinate 16,657 of NZ_JAEQCB010000078.1, forward strand.
GTAAGAAATTTACAAATGATTTAGGATTGCTATAGACCAATACGGTTTACTTAAGATGCTACTTCGAGAGGAACGAAGCAATCTCCGTATCTATTTTTCATAGGGTTTTACCCCCAGGGCGGTCTTAAGTAAACGGTATTGTGCTATGGACGAGATGGAATTAGTAGAAGAATTCAACTTTCATAGTAGGAATAAGAACCCAAGAACTTCTGAACCCAGGACAAGTCATGAAAGCAATGATTTTGAATAAATTAGGATTTTTAAGTGCACCATTATACATATTCGATAAATTTTTAGTAGGAAAAGCAACATCACATCTAATCGGAAAGAGAATATTGCCCGAACATCTAAGGAATGAAAATTTAATAACCTAGGCGACTATCCCCCCTTCGTCCTTACTGGAACAAAAATCGGGAAGCAAAGTTGCTTAAGTTATTCAGTTTTCATGCCCCAAACAGCGACGCACCAGACAATTCATAACGGGGATGAATAACCAGAATTTGGTATGAAACGATAGTTAAGCAAACAAGACAAACAGTTGTTTTGTTTACGAGTCTGCTCGCTATGGCTGGTGCGTCGCTGTCAGATTTTGGGTTTGTATTGAGGGATTTTTCTTTCTTCGACGCACCCTACGGCTATCTTCTACCTTCTACCTTCTACCTTCTACCTTCTACCTTCCATCCGTTACACAATCCGTTGCCGAACTTCCTTCATTAAAAAACCCGACACTGACAACATATTTAAACTTGTCAGTATCGGGTACAAAATCAACAAATTACCAACAAAAATTTAGGACTTTTTGCCAAAAACTTGTTCTTTCAAAGCTTGAATTTCTTGACCTAATTGTTGGCGGTTGGAAGAGCGGAGCAAATAGCGGTAGATAAACCAGGCGCTGTATCCGATACCAATTAGCTCGAATGTGGGTGCTAGCAGGGGGATGTCGTTGAGTTCGTCTACAATGCCCAAAAGCACTTTCAAAGAAACAATCGAGGCTAATATGACACCGACAACTGTCAAGGGACTTTTGTACTGCTCGTAAAAGCTGCCGATGTAAGCAGGAAACTCCGACAAAATTGAAATAATTTGTTCTTTGATCTGCTGTGTCTGATTTGGTTCTTCGGTAATGATGACTTTTGTGCTACCGCTCGAACTGTCTGCTTCATTTTCAGCAGGAATTTCGGTGATGATAACGGTTGTTTCTGGTTCGTTTGATGAAGTCATTTCTCCACTCGCAATAGTTTTTTGCTGATTGGCGGCAGGTATTTCAACTGCTGCTGCGGCTGTTTCAACTGCCGAAATATCGACTGCTGAAACCTCCGTTCCGACTGTTGAAACAGCCGGTGTTTCGACTGCTGTAACTTCCGCTGCTGGTTCAATAGTCGGCGTTTCGACTGCTGTAACTTCCGCTGCTGGTTCAATAGTCGGCGTTTCGACTGCTGTAACTTCCGCTGCTGGTTCAAGAGTCGGTGTTTCGACTGCTGTAACCTCTGCTGCTGGTTCTACCAAAGGCGTTTCGACTGTTTCAAGAGTCGGTGTTTCGACTGCTGTAACCTCTGCTGCTGATAGTTCAACCGCCTGTGTTTCGACTGTTGAAACCTCGACTGCTGGCTGTTCCCGCTCGGAAATTTCGGCGGGAGTTTCGGCTTTGGGTTGTTCTAGGCTAGGAGTTTCGGCCGCAACACCAACTGCCGGCAAATTCAAGTTGCTAATGGCATCAAGCAAGCGGGTTTTAGCCGTCCCCCGCTGGTGAAGGATTACCCAAGATTCTATCAGGTCGGGGCCGTGCATTGCACCTGTCAGAGCGGCTCTGAGCGATCGCATAATCAGCCCTTTGTTAAGATTTTTCTCTTTACTGAGCTTTTTAGTGATTTTCTGAGCTTCTGCTGCTATTAGGGTGGGATGACTTTCCAGAGCTTCTTGAACTGCTTGTAAAGCCTGTGCAGCGCCTGATTGCTGCAACTGTGCGAGTGCTTCTTCTTCGTATTCCAAAGTTGGCAAGAAGAACAACTTGCACATACCGACAGCATCGGTTAAGCGAACGAGACTCGGGCCGATTAAAGCAGCTATTTGTTCGAGCCAAGGGCGATCGGCCTTAGAATCAAACTCATAACCGGCTTTCTGCCAATAAGGTATCAGCAAATCTGTCAATTGCGGCACAGGCATCTTGTGCAGGTATTGACCGTTAAGCCAATTGAGTTTATCCCAATCAAATTTTGCACCGGCTTTGTTGACTCGATCGAATGTAAAGACTGCCGCAGCTTCGGACAATGTAAATATTTCTTGCGTAGAATCCGGCGCAGTCCAACCCAGCAAAGTCATGTAATTGACTAAAGCTTCGGGGATATAACCCATATCTTTGAAGTCAGAAATCGAGGTAACGCCGTCGCGTTTAGAAAGTTTTTGCCCTTGCGCGTTTAAAATCAGCGGTGTGTGGGCAAATTCTGGGATTGTCGCGCCCAAAGCTTCGTAAAGCAATATTTGTTTCGGAGTATTGCCGATGTGATCTTCGCCGCGGATGACGTGGGTGATGGCCATGTCGATGTCGTCGGCGACTACGGCGAGGTTGTAGAGGGGCTGGCCGATGAGGCCGCCGCTGGATGCGCGGGCGATTACCATATCGCCGCCGAGGTCGCTACCTTTCCAGGTTACGGTGTCGCGCACCATGTCGTTCCACGCGATCGTGCGATCGTCCTCAATGATAAACCGAATCACAGCTTGCCGCCCTTCTGCTTCAAAAGCTGCGCGCTGTTCCTCCGTCAGGTGGCGGTGGCGGTTGTCGTAGCGGGGGGCCTGTTTGTTGGCTTTTTGTGCTTCCCGCATCTCGTCAAGTTCTGCTGACGTGGTGTAGCAGCGGTAAGCGAGTCCTTTGTCGAGAAGGGTTTGGACTGTTTGGCGGTAGATTTCCAGACGCTGGGACTGAAAACTCGGGCCTTCGTCCCAGTTCATACCCAGCCAGGTGAGTCCTTCGAGGATGTTGTCGGTGTATTCGCTTTTAGAACGTTCTACGTCTGTGTCTTCTACCCGCAGGATGAATGTTCCGCCTTGGTTGCGGGCAAACAGCCAGTTAAATACGGCGGTTCTGGCGGTACCGATGTGGAGGTTTCCGGTGGGACTGGGGGCTAGACGGACTCTGACGTTCATTTATCTTTTTGCTTTTAGATTGGGGGCAATTTACTGGTTGGGGGATTTGCTGTGGCTGTGACTACAAATTTTATTATATTTTGTTGCCGCCTTAAAAATTGTGTTTGCCAGTTGGTTTGCCTGGAATTGCTCGATAAATAGGCTAATTAGCGATCGGGCGAAAGTCTCGGGCTTTTTGAGCAGACGGCATCTTGACGATATTAGCATTGTCGGCGCCCAAGACTGGATTGACCTTTGGGCCTATTTTTTAAAGCAGGAATAACTGCGGCAGGGATGCGGTCGGCGCGATCGATAATTATTAATTCTTTTGACACTCCCCACCGATGAATCGGGGGGATTCTTCTCTCAAAGGCACTTAGGAATGAAAATTTAATAACTTACACGCTCGATGATTGTTGTGGGATGGGCGTCCCGCCCGTCCTTTCTGCACGGGCTCTCCCGCCCATCCCACAAATTTGCTTAAGTTATTTAATTTCTATTCCTTATCTAGCCCGATATTCCTATGGACTCCCGACAGTACGCCTCCCGAAGCAATTTGACTCACGGGCTGTCCAACCGCAAGGATACCTCGATTTCTAATCACCTGTGCTGCTGCTACATCTCTGTGGGTCGTATATAGCCTTTCTCAAAAAGGTGAGGTATGACTGACAGGTTATATAACCACTGAAACCAAGAGGGCTCTCTTCCCAACAACGTCCGCGAATCTTTCGCGTTCCACAATTAGGGCAGGTTTGACTGGTATAGTTCTTGTCTACTTGGGCAAAATACACCCCACGCTTCCAGCACACATGAGACAGGATGGAAAAAAATTGACCATAAGCTGCATCTAAAGTATGTTTACCAAACAACCCCTTAGCCCAAGCCTTAAAATTGATATTTTCAACAAATATCATGGACGCTTGGTCGCACAGCCGATGAGCTAATTTATAATGCCAATCCTTTCGAGTATCGCTAATTCTTTGATAAATTTGAGAAATTTTTCTTTGAAGCTTTAGCCAGTTATTAGACCCTTTTCTCTTATGCTTTAATCTTCGTTGCAGTAATTTCAACTCGCGGTGAAGTGCATTAAAGAATCTCGGTCGATTTACCAATTCTCCATCAGAGGTTGCCAAGTATTTATCTAGTCCGATATCCACACCTAGATGATGTCCCGACGGGAGAATGTCCGGTATATTTACCGCTAACCGATAAGTCAGCATTACAAAATAACCAGAAGCCTTTTTAACTACTCTAATTTGCGCCAGGAGAAAACCCTCTGGTACAGGCCTAGACATCTTCAACCTGACCCAACCAATTTTTGGCAGATTAACCCGTCCATTCTCCACTGCTGCATCTTTGACAGCCGGAAACACAAACGAGCGCAGCCTTTTTTTAAAGCGTGGAAAACCATGTCCTCGATCCCACATTGCCACAAATGCCGATTCTAACACCTTTAATGTTTGCTGCAACACTTGCGAATGCGGAACCTTTAATTCGGAATAAATCTTCTTAGCTCTTGCTAGATTTTTACACTGACTAGCATAGGTAGGTCTAGGTGTGTCTGGTGAGATGATATATTCACCAACTATCGAACAAGCATTAACAGGAGACTTGCGAGAATTTACCCAATCCTTCCGTTCTCTCAAGGCATAGTTATATACCTGACGACAAACGTTTAACCAAGTCTCAAATATTTCGACTTGGTGTTTATTAGGTCGAAGTTTGTACTCGTGAGTTACTGTTAACATGAATCTATGATATCATTTTTTGATAAAATAAGCGTGCTAGTTTATAAATTTGACTGCGAGAAACAGCCTGGTAATCGTTTCTCTTGCGACTCAAGTCTGGGCCGCGTTCATCCCCATGCCTGAGCCTGAAGTCAGCGGCTTTCCGCTCGTCTTCAGGTAAAATGTTTGTGTGCGATCGCCATTAAAATAAATTTCCCTATGTCTACTGCTAAAACTGAATTTCCCGAATCTGTTGAAATTAAGCCATCTTGGCAGATTGAGCTTTTGTACGACGGTGAATGTCCGCTGTGCGTGCGGGAGGTCAATTTCTTGAAAAAGCGGGACGCGGGCCGAGGTTTGGTGTCGTTTGTGGATATTGCGGAGGATGACTACAACCCCCAAGCCCACGGCGGAATCGACTACGAAACGGCGATGGGCCGGATTCACGCGGTGTTACCCGACGGTACGGCAATTAAAAATGTTGAGGTATTTCGGCGGATCTACGAGATTTTGGGGATTGGTTGGGTCTATGCTGTGACTAAGTTGCCGATTGTTGGGGCGATCGCGAATTGGCTGTACGGAATTTGGGCTGATTGGCGGCTGCCTTTGACGGGAAGACCGGACTTAGCAAGTATTATGAGCGATCGAACTGCGCGGATCGAGTGCGAAATTGAAGGTCGCTGTCGGGCAAAGTTGGAATAGAGTTAAATTGAGTAAGTGCGATCGACCGATTTGCAGATTTCAACAGAAACAAACTGCAACTAAGATTAAAGATTGATTGCTACTAAAAGCAGGGGGAAAAATGGAAGACGCAGGATATACAGTCTTCATGGGCTTCGGTGGTCTTTGGGTACTCATGGGAATTGTCGCTGTGACTTTCCTGTTCAAATCGGACGGTCAAAAACTTAAGTTTGGTAAATGGGGACTGCTAGTGGCTATTCCGATCCTAGTGCCGATCGCCCTGGTTTTGACATATCAGATATTCCGACCGTTTATTATCCCACACCTTTGAGTCGATCGTCCGTGGGAGAAAGGAATTAGTTAAATTAAGTTAAGTATTATTCATTTTCGGGCGATCGCAACTGCTCCCTCACCCATACTCGCAAAGCGTCAATTATAGTCATATCATCCTCCGTCTCGGCCATCTGCAAAAATTGAGTGATTATTTCTGAAGAAACAATCGGAAAAGTGGCACTACATTCACAGATTACATATTCTCCGTTCTGAAATTGAAAAAATTGTACAGTCTCTCCGAGATATCTCCAAATTTCAGGAACTCCCAGGTTTTTGTAAATACTAAAGCGATTAGTAGATGGACTGGTAAGATCGACTTCAATGATTAAATCTGGTGGCGGGTCAATTGATAAGTTAATTTTTCTGCCACGAATGCGATCGACATTTTGGATATAAAAACAGGAATCTGGTTCGGCACCTTGTTTTAAATCTTCACGATTGAGAGTTGTCGAACCAAATCCCTTACGTTTCAACTTTAATTCATCGCTTAAAGTAGTCACAAACTGTTTTAGCAAACAATTAACAGTTTCATGCAAATCTGATGGCATGATAATTTCTAATACTTCTTGAAAATATGAAAACCGCGAAGACCTGTTGTCTCCAGCTTCTGCTAACAAGCTTTGGTAAGTCTGCCAACTGATACTAGATAGTACCACCCGTTGTGTGGTTTTTTCTGGAGAGGGATGAATGAGCGTCGCAGTCATGTTTGCCTCCTGCTTAATCCAGAAAAAAGTTTATTACAACCCTAAACTTTCGAGAGAACGGGACAGACGGGGCTCGAACCCGCAACTTCCGCCGTGACAGGGCGACACTTCCAGATCAAGTGTTCGCCTGCTTTCAACTGTCCCTGCACAACAAAAAATCTATCTCACCCTGACCGAAAAGTCAAGAGTCAAGAAAAAATATTTCAACGTCGTGCTTATTTGCTCCACCCAGTACCGCTGCATAGGGGTCATTCGGTGGCTCGTGACGAATCGGCATCGGGGTACCCCACCACTCAGCATCCTCAAAAAGCTCAGGACGTTTGTCGTAGTAATCCCGCCAGCAATCTGGATACCATTCCCAAGCTTTCCAAAAGCCATGAGGAATGATCGATCGTTCTACCACATACCCATCTAGATCCGAGCAACGAGGTCTCTCAAACCAGCTCCATTGAATTTCGCAAGGTGACGCCCAGCCGTGCTCCCACATGGTGAAAAAAGTATAGTCAAAATCATAACCAGGGGCAACAGGGACTTCAACACGAACTCCATCAAAAGGTAAATCAATAGCGGGGGCAAAACCTTCTTCGTCTGATACACCAACCCTAATATATTTAACAATGCGATTCTCATTTCCATTGTCGTAAGAAAACATATCCAAGTACACAGGCAACTCAACTGCCTGAATTTGATCATCCCTACACCACCCAAAAACTCGATCCTCGTCTTGATAAAGGGAACCTTTTTGGAATCGCAATTTAAGCCATGCAGGCAACTCCTCAAATTCTTTCAGAATTCCAGGAACCAACATTAAATCTGTTGCAGACGCATCATTCAGCAATCTCATAATCATTGTTTTGGCTGAACTCCTTGAACCCCTCGTCGTGACCGGGTTCAAATATCTTTGGATACCCCATTTCAACTTTCGCTCAAACATAAAGAAACAAGGAGCGACCTTGCAATTACGCTGTTAATTTAAGTCAATATCTTCATCAAGCTCATCAAAATCTGGGTCATCCTTGGAATAAGCCCAAGCATGATCACAAGCATTACAGGTGTAAAATCCATAATCTTTGTCGAACTTAATATCCACCGATCCACATTGCGGGCATTGAATATCTTTTGTCAACGACCCTTCTTCCATTTGTTATTTGCCTCCCTAAATAACTACGGATTGATAGTGATTTCTAGCAGACTCGTAGCGCTTATCGCTACCAGATTTAGCAACCCCCCATATCGCCAAAATAGCAGCATTCTGAGATAGCCCGCTACGCTTACAGGCAACCACCACCGCACGCACTTCGGGGGTCAATGACTGCGTTGGATCAGGAAACTCCCAATTTTCCGGAATCGGGTTGACTGCGTTGTATTTCCGGTGCAGCAAGGATTCCAGGTGGTGAATAGGTTGGTGGAGAGGCGGTGGAGAGGTGGTGGAGACTGGTGGAATCTCCACCACTGACTCAGTGGGATAATCTGTAGCAAATGATTCGAGAAATATTTCGCAATCCCCAAAATGATCCACATCGTCAATCAGCGATCGTGCATCAGGAATAGAAACATCAATTGGTACAGAATTGGGTGATTTAAGTTTGCCTTGCCCCGAAGGCTTCCACCCGTCTTCAGAGTCCTTATCTGGTACGGCGGTCAGCAACAAGGTAATAGCACCGGACTGTTTAAACAATTCCGACAAATTTTTCGCCTTGAACATTGCCTGAGTATCAGTCTGAGCTGTAACAAGAGGAAAAACCTTTCCCTTCCTGGCCGCTATAAAAAGCTTTAGCCAAAAAGTTTGCAAGATATTTTCAACCTCAGTAGGCGGCAAGATTAAAGCCAAAAGAGGCTGCCACTCACCTATCTCCTCAAGGAGTAAGGTGATAGGAAAATGATGGTAAGTTCCCTCATCATCATTCTGATATTCATCGTATCGCTTGGATAAAATCTCAAGAATTTTATTCAAGCCATCCAGCAAGCTTTTCGCCCGTTCCTTGTCACCCAAACCAATACCGTAAATCTTCGTCCCTTTGATGAGGAATTTTTCAATTCCTCGGTACATTGATTTACGCTTGTGGGAGTTTATAATTATCAATCGATGTCCTCGACTGATGCGACAACGAATCAACGCGCTCGTTAGAGTAGTCTTTCCCGATCCAGGGGTTCCAATAAGCTTCAAAAACCCTGCAAAAACTGCGCTACTGATTTGGCTTTTCAGCAAAGATTGAGTCAGGGAATCACCGGGTTCGATCGCACTTTTAACTTGTTCTCCGACATCAATTTTGTCACCTGGATTTGTAATGTCATCCAGTGTTCCCGGCTTACCGTGAGGTAACGCTGGCTGGGATGGCACTGGAGTAAATCCGATCGCCTCCTTGAATTTTTGCTGAAGCTGCAAAGTAAAAAGATCGATATCTGCCTGCGCCTCAAGTTGTAATTTTTTGAGGCGAACCCCTGCACCGATTTCGGCCGTTGTCTGATTTTCTTTTTGCTGGATATCGTCGCTGGCAACCTGTCCAGCCCAAAATAGCCGCTGTTCGCGTTCGTCACTGCCAGCGAAGTGTAGAGCAGCCCCAAAGCTAGCGAAGCTAGCTAACCCACCAAGCAGCCGAATCAAGCCGGAAGCGCCCTCAGTTTTGACAATCTTGCTATCGGGCTGGACTAACCAGTGAGGATAAGTTCGCTTGCCAAGTTTGGTGCGAATCGTTAGTTGGGTGTCAACCGGAAGGCTTGCGCCGGCAAGAACAAAGCCAGCGCAACCAGCAAGCAGAGCAAGTGAAATCTTAAGTCGAGACATTGCGACCTCCCCACAGCCACGCCACAAGGACACACACCATCAACAACCCAACCACGATCGACCCCCCGTACAAAGAGAGGAAGTCACCAACAGCACCAAAGATTGCCAAAATTGCATCCCACTCACCAGCCGCAGAGCCGAGAGCGATCGCGGTGGCAGCCGCCTGATATCCAGGACGATCGTCGTCCGCGCCAAAAAGAGCCTCCTTGCCAACCACCGCGGTCGCAATTATTCGGATAGCAAAACTGCCAAACGACAACCAGGGAATCATTCTAAAAATAAGTACCGCGGATGCAGTGCCACTGGCTATCAAGCCAAAATGAGCTACTCTGTAAGCATTCCGAGAAAATGCGATCCGCTTTTCTCCCGGCTCGGCAACTTGTGGTTTCGGTTGCTGAGCCTCCCAGTCCTCGTAAGCTGCGTACCCTTCAAGAGTTCCGTCCATCATCTTGCTCCAATACTTTTTTAGCTAAATCCATGCCGTCGTTGCCACCGCACCACCGTCGGCGTTTAATGTGTCCAAAACAACTGACATTTGACCAGTTATTTGGGTCAGCGTAAGCTTCCAAGACTCTGCGATAAGCCTCAAGCTTTTCGCGATCGCGATCTCTAAAAAATGGAAACTTCATACTTTAAACCATCCAGCCAAAGATTTAGAAATCGAGCCAAACAAGCCGCCACCCAAAGTTTTTTGGCCTCCAGAAGTAGTGGTTTCGCCTTTCCAGTAAGCTTCTTGCTGCTGGCGGGCGATCGCCTCTTGATTTTTGGCATCCGCACTGGCTTTAAGCTGTGGTTCTAAGGCGGCCGACTGAGTTTTAAAGCCAGCTTGGAGAAACTTGATATCAATGCCGTAGCGATCGGCTATCAAGCCGATTTCTCCGCCTGTCTTCGCTTGCGCGAATCCCATGTCGGCAGCAAATTGAGCCTCGGTTTTGAGTACAGAAAGCCTTGCTTGCTCCTTGCGGTAAAGTACCGCAGCCTTATATTTGGCTCCCCCTTCAATGCCCTTGGCAACAAGCCCCGTTATTTTTTCATCTGTATCAAATCCGTATTCAAGAAGCTCCAGCGCAAGCTCTTCGATCCTTTTGATGCAATCCAAAATCGCCTTTTGATTCGCAACATAAATCTTTGAGCGTCGGGCTTGCTGCTGCCACTTCTTCTTATTAACCGAACTTTCGTGAACTTCTTCATCCGTGCAATTCGCTACCTTGGCGAGACCGATATCGCCTAAGTTTTGTCGGAGAACCGGCGACATAGGATTATGACCTACAACCCTTGAAAGCATTATTGTTCCTCCTCTTTTGCCAATTGAGCTCTTAAACCTTGAATTTGACTAACTACCTCGATCGCCCTAGCACACTGGCAGCGACCACACCGCAAACATTTGGAACTACATTTTTCGCATCGCAACTTAGCCCCTACTTATCCGAAGTGGATTCTTGTTTTGGCTGCTCGCTATTTGAGACCGTCCCAGCATCTCGCGACCAATAATTGACACTGTTGTTAATAATTTGAGTGCCGAAAATCACTGTTGGAGACTTTTGTTGCCGAAGCCCTTGCCCAAAACCGGCATCATATCCAATAGCAAAAATTGCAAGCCCGCTCACACAGACTGCACCGACGACCATACGTTCAATTTGGCTGTCATTTGGTTCTTTCATAACTACCCTCTCAAACTTTTTACTTGACCAATTACCTCGATCGCCCTAGCGTCCCAAATCCCATAATCTTCTCGGAGAGATTTGATGACATTAGCCTCGACTGCCGGCGCCGATTCGCCGTATGCAACCACCGTTCGATCGGGATTGTATTTGCGAGACACTTTGACCGTCCACTGAGGAGTTTTCATATTCAATCCACCTCGAAAACATCTTGGGCTTGCACACCCAATTCCCGCATCTCTGCATTGAACTCCTCGGCGAAACCCGCCTTAATTTCCTTGGCAACCTTCTTCGCCAAACTGCCACCAAGCATCCTCCAGTTAGCCATGCCACTGTTCAAGTTAGCCTTCGCGGACTTAAAGTTTTCATCCGCAGCCTTGTCGCACTGCTGAGCTAATTGATTGTTCTTACTGGCAATAGTTAGAGCACTGCTGGTTTCTCCGGAATCCACAAAATTGAGCAAAGCTTCAAGAGATTTCTTGTCACCCGATCGCAAAGCCTTGACGAGAGAAACGGCAAATCCCGAGTATTCGGTTCTTCGCGCTTCCCCACGCCTTAAGAGATCGACGGGGCAATTGTATTTCCCGGTCAACTCAGAGATAGCTCTTTGGAAACCAGACTTATCTAACATCGCCTGATATTGAGCTTCGGAAGGCTTGAGCCAATCCCCTTCCTCTTGAATCGATTCAGTCCAACTCGGCATCTCGGACACAGCCTCAACGTCAACAATTTCAACACTTTCGGTAGTCATGCTTCCTGCCATAAATGCGAATCAATTCGCGAATCGATACGAATCAAATCAGAATCGATTTGAATCGATAATCCAACAATAGCGGCTGGCGAAACATCAAGGTACTAGGCAGAGCCTAATTATTGGGCACTGCCCAAAAACAACCCAAATCGATTCAATTCACAAAAAAAAGACCCCCTCCAAGAAGGAGGAGGTCGGGAAATAAATCACGAACCAGGTGGTACAGGCAGGTGAGAATAAATCTCCCCTAGGAGCCTCTTTATGTAGGGTTTTGGCTCCCTGTACTTGGGGTCGGATTCGTCTTTCAGATAGCAGTACAAGCTTTGAAGGGGAATATCAGTTTCTCTGGCAATCTTGTAAAGTGACCACTTTGTCAAATCTCGGAAAGTTTTCGGATCAATGTGTCGGTGTGTTGTTATTATAGACATATCATCTTGCCCGCAAAAACTAAGGTGGTCGGCCCCTGGCTGTTGATATCAGCGCAGGGGCATTTTAATCTTTTAATCGGCTAATCTTTCTTTAGCGGCTAAAACTGAATAATCTTCGGCAATACCCTCGGTCAGCAGCGCCATAATATGCAACCCTTCATTGACATTCTCGAAATCAACCGAATCATCCATGTCAAGTAGAGAGACGGATTCGAGGGTTGAGTCGTCCATTGAACAAACAATTTCAAGTGCTGACGCGAAAGTCATATCAACCCTCAACGAGCAAGCGGTAGCTTCCAGTAATGACAGCTTATCTTCCAAACTCGCACCCTCTAATGATTTTCCGAAACGGGATTCCAGGATGTCGGTAACAGTGGATTGATGATCGTTATTTTCAGTGTTCATGGCTGAATAGATAGGGGGATTTACTCGTTGCTTCGGACTGGCTCATGTATGCGCCACTGCGTTAAAAAGGAATAGGATCAAAATCAGTCATCCTCCTCTATAGGTTCGTCACATTCCTCGTTGTCATTTTCAGTGTTGCCAGATTCCCCCGTTCCCGCCGATCGCAATTTCAGCCTTTCATCGAATTGCAAAACATTACTTCGGGGATTCACTCCGCAACCTTCAAGGAATTGAGCGAGCCGATCAAGTTGGGCGCGAGCTATCTTTAGCCGATCTTTAGTATCAGCTAGATTTCTTTCTAGTTTGCCAATGTTTTCACCGATCGCTTGGCTGTCTTCGATCAACAAAAATTGAGCATCTAGCCTCCGGAGCAAGGCGTTGACCTGTCGCTCGTCAATTTCACCGTCAAATTCAATTTCCAACGTTCCATCCGTTCTATACTTCTCCCATGAGGATGAGTTTGAAACTTCCTTGACTACTGGGATACTAACTTTGAGCTTCATAATTCTTGTGCCTCCCAACAATTTGATTTGTAGTTGTACCGCCAGCCGAAAAACTGGACTAGGCGAAATAGCTGATAAACGCGAATCCGGAAAGTAGAATGTAAAGGGCAAACAGCCAAAGCTCCCCGAATCTTGAGCTTGAGCGCTGGAGTCAATCTCCTCCCTTCCGTGAGCAAATTAGGTGGCAGCGACAAATCTTCAGAAGTCCGCCGATCGCCCCGAACGCAATTTAAGGGGTTCGATCGATAATCAGCAGAACAAATCAACCGCAGGTATCGCTTGGCGGCGGGCTCGCCGGAACCCAGATCGAGGTATTCGCTGTCGTCGTCGAAGAAGCGGGGGTGGTTGGGTAGGTCTGCCATGGCATCACTTCAGCAACCACTTACGATCGCTACCACTCCACCGATAACCGAGAGTCTTGAGATTGGCATAAAGGATTGATGGATCCGATCCAAGCCCTTGCATCCTGGGAGGAGAGCAAGAGCCTGCTCGTATTTTTTGAGCTTGATTTTAGGCATAGGGTATGATTGTCAGTAGCTGGGAAAGGAAGGGCGATCGCCGGATCTACCCAGAGCGATCGCCCGTGTGCTTGGTTAGAGCGTTAATCTTGCGGTGTCACCCGCAAGTCTGGAGAGGCGTGTAGCGAGCCTCAGTATCTAATTGTCAATAAGCTTGGTTATCAAAAATGTCCCATTTTTGGGACATTTTTGTATGAATTATTCTTTTCAGACAAGGCTAAAAAACTGGAGCAAGAGCTTGAAAAACAGAGCTTTTGCTATTTCAGCATCGAGGAGACGCCTGATTATTTTCGCCACGGCCGCAGTAAAAATCATCACCGCCACCGAGAGAGCGAAACCTTGATTGAGAAAGGTTCACGAGAAATGTCCCAAAAATGGGACATTTTTTCGTAAACCTGCGTTATTTGCGTGGTTGCGCGGTTCCGCTGGTGGCTGAAATCGCTATAAAATCCAGAAACTAATACCTGGGTTTTAATATGAACTTCAAGCGACGAATCGAATGGCGCAAATGGCTAGGGGTGGCGGGATGGGTAGCGTTGGGCTACTTCATCGGGCGACCGGAACAACTCAGCCGGATGGCGCGGAATCTAGAGAATCACTTGGCGGGAAGTCGGACGCAGTATCTTGTGCCAACCACCACAGGGACAGCGCCTCGACTGGTTCAGATATACCAGCAACCCCGACAGTCTTTCAGATCCACTTTCGAGCCTGGGCAGCAGGGATGGAACGATTTCCATGACCAAAATGGGCGGTTTTCGATAATAGTGCCACCACACAAAGTTAAGCAAGTGACAGATGCTGACGGCGTGATGTACTCGATCGAGCAAAAAGACGAATTTTACACTTTTGGGTACAAGACAATTGAAAACTCCGAATTCATTAGCCCCGATCGCAAACAGGCTCTTATGACGGAAGTTGTCAGCAAGCAATGGAATTCAGGAACTACCTTTGGGGAACAGTTTTCGATCGTTTCACAAAGACACTTTGGTCTAAACGGAAACCCAGGAATAGAGGTTAACTTGCAACACAGGTCTAAACCGCTCAAGATGACGTTCCGAAAGGTGATGGTGAGAGATCGCCTGTACATGATGGGGGTTGTGAGTCCTTACAATCAGAACACGCAGACATTCCTGAACTCGTTTCGGTCGCACTAGACAACGGTGCTAGACAAAACAATAGACTGTGATCAAGCCTCCCCAGAAACTACCTGGGGAGGCTTAACTATTTAATTTTCAAGGTTCCGTTAGGCGGGTTTGCGACTTATATTACTGAACGCCTCAATCAGCTCTTCAAGAGTGCAATCATATGCCTGGCAATACCTAGGAATATCAGTCAGAGAGGGACTAGGCACGGTAATACCTCGCTCCCATTTACTGATAACAGACTCAGTAATACCTAACTCGACGGCTATTTGCCTTTGAGTTTTGTTGGCTCTTTTGCGAATCCACACAGGTGTTAGAAGATTTGCTTGATTTTTTAGTTGACTTACCATAGTATATAAGAACTAGCTTTTAAAAGCAAGTTTGAGAGAACAAGTTTTTTGAGGCTGGTGTTCGACCACAAAAAGTAAGCAGGCTGGTGATTAGCGTCTACGGCCTGCTTACTACAAATATAAGAGTTTCCAGCAAGCAAACCGTCTTTGGCAACTAGCTCTGTAAGACCTGATGAGCATGAGCGACAAGAAGCGGTCGGTTCCGGCAACTCCACAGCACAAACAAGTTAACCTACGTCTTTTCACGTAGACAAACTCTGCCTTTTAGAAAGGAATTCCGTGAAAATGCGGACTTTATCGATCGGGTCACGTGCCATTGCGGTATCAGTAGCCCTGATTTCAGTGGGCGATTAGCGACGAACACCCCCGACACACCGCCACCACCGGGAAGCGGTCGCAGGGATTCCACAAAAGCAGAGGTGATGCCTATGACCTAATACCTGGACTGCCTATAAACTTCCTTCCTATCATTCGCCGGCGATCGCGCGGCAGGACGTGCGATCGCCTTTCCCTCACCCATCAAGCAAGTAAACCCATGAACACAGGCCGAACTATTGCCAGCCACATAGCAATCAACGAAACCAGAAGAAACGACATCTTAGAAATCCTCAAAGACGGCCCTAAAACAGCCTACAAAATCTCTCTCAAGATGCCCGGATTCTATTCCACAGGTTCAACCATGTGCCGTCTACGCGAGTTACAGGCAGCAGGAAAAGTAACAAATTTCGGAGACGTATGGGAAATCAAATGAGTCAAGTCAACCCACTAGACACTTTCAAAAGCACCTACGACATAGACGACGAATTGGTCAAGATCCTTGTGCGAGATAGAACCACTCTCGGCTTACTTTTTCTCACGCTAGAAAAGCTCGCCTGGAACGAAAGAATGGCAGTGGGCTTAGCCGCCTATCACCGCATCGACCAAACCTCCGCGCAATTGATAGAAATCAAGCCGCGTCACGGCGAATTTGCGACACCTGTCGCGGAAGCAATGGAATTATTGAAAGCCCTTTCCCCGTCGGCACTGGCCGAATTAGCCGGGGACATTCTGCAAGATGACTTTGAACTTGAAGCGTAGGGAAACAAGCAACCGATGTGAATTGAAACTACATTTTTTCTCCGCGATCGCGCTGTTGTAGAAAGTGCGATCGCTTCCTTACTCACCAAGACCGACTGTTTGAGGATTCATGAAAACGAACAAAACTAAATTCGCCGTCGGCGACACAGTGTCAATGCTGATCGGAAGAATCAAAAGAATAGGTGTTTTAGAGGAAATTCGTGAGAAATCACTATTCGTTAGATGGGAAATAGCGGGGAATAAAATAATACGTTCATGGAGCTGGATATCAAGCGACTGGGTATCCAAAAAATATCCTTCAATTATCCAAAAAGATGAATTATTGATCAAATAAAACAGGAGCGTTCAGCATGACAGTTGCAACAGTCGATCGACCAGCACTCATCACCGAAATGGGGAGAGCAGAGGCAGATTCAATCACGCAGGATATCAAGGGTAACTTTGACAGCCTGGGTTCAATGCTCATAGAAGCAAGAGATCGAAAAGCCTACAAAGCCCTCGGGTACAGAACCTTTGAAAGTTACTGCAAAACTGAATTTGGCAAGTCAAGTTCCAGTGCTTACAGATTGATTGAGGACGCGAAAGTAGTAGCACGATTAGAGGCTGAAATTGCCAAACAATACGACGAACCGATCACCTTAAATATCCCCAGCGCTTGCCTTCGCCCCCTAAAAGAAATTCCAGATATCGGCAATAAACTTAAAGCGATCGAATATGCAAAAAATTTAGCGGCAGCGGAAGGTAAAAAGGCTACTAAAAAACATTTAGAAATAGCAGTATTTGAGATATCCGGTAAGCGCAGTCAGGATTACAAAGCCGCAATTCAAAGCTTAGGTTTTACGAAGGGCGTACCAGTCGAGATAAAAGACGTAAAAAGCGGCAGAGGATTAGTCAAAAAAGTAGACAAATTAGGCAAGATTCACGTCGCACTTTACAGCGGAGGAGTCTACCCAAAACCACTTGGCGCCAGTGACCTGAGAATACTAACGAAAGCGGAAAAGCCTACCACTCCACTGAACGAAATCACTGCCAGCAAGGGCGATAGAGTGTTGATTTTTGCCAAGGGGCTAGAAGGCAAAAAAGGAATTATTCACAAATGGAAAGATGAATGCCAAGCACTTGTCACAGTGGACGGGGAAGATGAGCTATTTACTATCGCCTATGCAGAGATGGAGTTGATTCGACGCGAACAAGAAGAGGCTAACTGGGAATCGGAATTGGTGTGGGAAGCCGGGAAAAACAGATATTATTATTTCCCGCAAGAAGACACAATATACAGCGATACATGGCCACAGGGCTTAGCTCTAAAACCTCACTCCCACGAACAAAGCCCAACTGAATTCATGAGGGAATGGGAAGATAAATTCGCGGGCGATTTACTCGAAAGCCTTACAAATCCGGCACGATTGAAGACACTAGCACTCGCGCAGGCGATCGAACTCCCAGAGGATGAAGGTAAGGAATTCGCTGCTGATTTGATAGCCAGTCTGAATCAATTATTTCCCCAAGCGTCCAAGCCCAAGGCCATGGGAATAAGCTTTGCCTTGACAATAAACGAGTTGACTTCCGGCAAGAAAACGCAAACTCGGCGCGCGTGGCAAGATGATTATGCAAAAAACTTCATTCGATATTTTGACAAAAGTATTGCCATCCCAGCCTTAAATAAAGGCCGTCATCGTGGCGGACACGAACTAGGGTTTATCAGACTCACTCAGCGCCCATACCAACAGTATTTATCGGAAATGTCGGCAACTGACTTGCAAGAAGAAGGGGGTATGGTTGCGACAGCACAAGGATTTATCGACACATTCTTCGAGGGACAAGACAAATTAGTTTGGGTACTGCACTTCGAGTTTCTGTCCACACCTGTCAACAATAATACAGACGCATTAACAGAGGATAATCGGCGATTGCGGGAACAATTGGCAAAATTAGAAGCCGACAGAGACAACCTACTAATAAGGGTAGCGGAGGCACAGAACAGATACATCAAAGTTAGAGAACAAGAAGTCACACCATTGGAGGAGCGGCTTATTTGTTTTGACTCACAGTTAGTAGAAACTGAAAAAGAATTGAGAGCCACTAAAAGAGAACTAGGGCTAGCCGTTCAACACTCAAGACAGCAATTCTTTCAACAAGAAATATTGAAAATAACCCTAGCGAATGAAAGCTTACAAATCAGACTAGAAGAGGCAGAAACAGCAATTGAGGCCATCGTGAATATACCTCACCAGCAAATCAATATCATATCAGAAGCCGAAGAATTCGCCGAGCTTCTAATAGAGAATGCAGCTTCCACGATCTCTCCCCTGGAGCCTGAAGAATTCGCCGAGCTTCTAATAGAGAGTGCAGCTTCCACGATCTCTCCCCTGGCGTCCGCTGAAACAACCGACTTCTTACTAGAAAATACCTTGGATGTAAACATTGTAGACGCAAGCGTAGACAGCACAGAGGCTCTGAATGTAGACACAGATACGGACACTGTAGACATTGTAGAGCCCCAAAGAGAAACCGACTATGACGACTGGTCTAAATGGAATGCAAGCGTAGCGGCACTAAACGAGGCTGTAGACACCGCGCTAGACGCGACTATTGAATCATTTCCGCAAGCACTTCTGACTGCCATTTCCGATCGAGAGAAAAAGATTCACGCAACTATCGATAAAAAAGAATATCGGCAACCAAAAGGAAAGCTTACGAAAAAAGAAGCAGATGCTATTTCGGCGAACAATTTACAAAGGTTAAAAAATTCGCTTCAAGAATTAAGAGATTTTCAAGAGTTAAGAATAGGACAACTTGTGACAAAGCAATTTCACCCAGAGATAAAGGGAAGGATTACAGGATTTGAAATGTCGGTAGGTGGGATGCCCTTAATTTGGGTAGTTTGGCTCCAGAGTGAAGGAGGGGAGCAAATAGCCGAACATTATCCACTAAAAAGCCTCATAGTGGAATCGTAGGAAATGCTCCAAAGTTATTTGCCCGCACTACTAGCACTCCCTGAACCTTGGCAGCTCGTACCAGTTATCGGTAAGCGCCCTTATCAAAAAGGCTGGAATTCCCATCTGTACGATCGCCTAGAAATTCTCACCGAACTGCAAACCGGCAAAGCTACTGGTATTGGCTTGAAGCTGGGAAACGGATTGCTGGCAGTAGACATTGACGGCGAATCAGCCGCCAAACTCCTAGTCAAACTAGCCGGTGAAAACAGCCTCACAGATTTCCCACGAACAACCGCATGGACAAGCGGCCGCCAAAGCCGAAAGCAGTGCCTATTCTCAGTACCAGAAAAAGACTGGTGCCGCTTACGCAATCTGAGAATCGGCACTGGAATTGCGGGTGACGACGGCAAGGAAGAATGCTTAGAATTTCGTTGGCTGGGAACTCAGAGCGTTTTGCCACCGAGCGTCCACCCAACCACAAACAAACCTTACATTTGGCTCAAAAATCCGCTGCAACATCCACCCCTACCAGCGCCGGAATGGCTGATCGAACTTTGTGAAAACTGGCATAGCGAGTATGTCAGCGACAAGGAGCTAGATTTGGTGCGCTTCCCGGCACGATTATTCCCGCATTTTGGCCGCAAACTAAGCGTCTGGCTGCTCGCGCGTCGCTTCGATATTTCGCGTTGGAGCCACGGCGGAAAATCCAAAGGATCGGGAATCGGGAAATTTTCGCTGGCAGCGGCGAGTAAAATTTTGGATCGCAGCCAGGGACATATCAGGAAGTTACTGTGCGCCGCGAAAAGATCGGGATTGATTCGTGACTATTCGCAGTCGGGGAAATGGGTCACAGTGTGCTATGCAAGCTTGGAAAAAGCGATCGCTCTCACCGGGATAGAGAAACTCGGCCCGATCGCCGCCATAAATATTGATGATTTGGCTAACATCCACATACTCGCTACAGAAGTGGAAGCCCAGAATTTGCAACGAGCATCTCTCCACCGTCAGAGGCTGGAAGAGGTCGAGCAAATAAAAGCTCAGGGTTTAGATCCTGAGCACACTCCGACGCAAATAATTAAACCGATCGACCTGCACACCTGCGACTATCCGGCGCGGGTACTGGGAAAGGGCGATCGGTTTATCTATTGCAATTCGGATTTTCGGTTCTATGGTGGCAGTCAGGAGGCGATCGCTGACAGCCGGGGGATTAGTCAATCGACTGTTAGCCGGCACCTCTCAAATAGATATCGATTGGTAGCAACACCGGTGCGAGGATATCGCCAGGAATTGCCACCAATCGTGAAAAAACAACTGGTAGAGAAGCTGCCACATCTTAAAAAGATGCCGTCAGGATTGTGCATGGAAGATGGCTTATTTTCCATGCACGGCGACTGGTGGAAGCCTCATTGCAATGTTTATCTATTAGATCATCGTCTGGTGTCGGCCAGACGGCGACGACTCCGAGTGCAAGGGCAAATAGATAAGGAATCATTATTGTTTGAAAAAATTTCGCAGGACGTTTCAAACAATAATGATTCCTTATATGTTGTTCTTTTTGAGGAGTTGAAAGAATTAATTGAGAGCTTGCTGATTAGAAATCGAAACCTTCCAGCCACCATCAAAAACCGGAACAAGGAAAAGCAAAAATGATCATGGCTCAACAGTAAGCAAAAAACGTCCCATTTTTGGGACACTTTCCCTTGTCCAATTAGCACCCCTCGATCGGCGGAACGAAGCATTTTACTGTCTCAGCAACCCCATTCGTGCCGAGCTGTGCGATCGCAGCGCGAACACAGCGCACCGATCGAACTGCCGGATTTAGTTTGACCGCGCCGCCTTTTGTTATCCGCAGCTTACCTTCGGAAACAGACAAACCATCTATCAAATCTAGAATCCTTTCCGCCTCTTCCTCTGTCTCGGCACGCACACCAGATTTGATTTTGGAAGAGCCCCAAAGTAGTCGGCCGTAGACATTCCCCTTTGTGTAAATCAAGTTGTCGAAATCGCGGCACCATTCCAAATCCTCGCGGGGATTCGGGATTTGAGTGTGCCACAAACTGCCGGTTTGCTTGGGATAATTTTGCCCCCAAGTGAGCACCAATTGCCTCGGTACGTCAAACTCTGCGAATTCATCCCCGGGCTGGACTGGGTAGCAAGTCGGAGGCTCGCAGGCTTTGGCGTAAGACAATTTTTGCAGCTCGGTAAACGCTGAAATTTGGCTCGACAAGCCGGCAATCCCATCACCGTTATAAAGCAAAATTTGAGTGCCACCTTCGCAATCCAGAAAGTTAATATCCCCGGAAATTCTCGTGTCCGGCTCACAAACTTCACCGAGGATTTTTGTGCTGATTGCCGTTAGCTTGTCTATTTGGCTGCTCAATCCGAGGAACCCGGCCCCGGAATAGCTGTTATCGAATACGTCGCTGCCACAGGCATAAGTCCCACCTCCGAAAATATCGGGGAAGGTGAATGCAGGTACATCAATATCGCAGACCTCATCCAAGATTTTTTTATTGAAATCTAATACCCTGTCGATTTGACTTTGCAGCCCCAGTAATCCGACGCCAGAGTAATTGTAAGTGCCGAAGGTTTCGTCACACACATAAGTTCCCCCGCCCTGGATTAGCGGGAATTCTATTTCGATGTCGCAAACCTGATTTAATATCTTTTTGTTGAAATCCAGCACTCTGTCAATCTGACTTTGTATCCCTAACAAGCCGACGCCAGAATAATTGTAAGTACCGAAAGTCTCGTCACACACATAAGTTCCGCTCCCAAAAATGTCAGGGAACGTGAATGCAGGCACATCAATATCGCATACTTTTTTGATGAGCATTTTATTCATGCCCAGGATTACGTCTAATTGCTTGTTCAGACCTTTCAGCCCCTCGCCGGCGTAATCGTAGGGAATGGTAGCGCCATCGCATTCAATAAACCCGTTGTTTTTAAATTCTGGGAATCTATCGTCATCTTCGCGCTTCTTGCGTTTCAGTTTATCCGAGATATCTCGACAACATTTGTCTAAGTCTTCTTGAGTCTTCTGAAGCGTTTTTTGCAAAGTAGCTAGCGCCACATCTACTTCTGTTAAATCCGCCGTTGCTGTGATAGTTTGTGGCAACTCCGCTACTATTGCCATTCCCACAGGGATTTGAGCCGCCGAGGCCATTCCTATTGGAATTTGTGCAGCAGTTGCCATTCCCACAGGGATTTGAGCAGCAAGATTCATGCCCAACGGGATTTGTGCAGCCACGCCCATGCCCTGGGGGACTTGGGTTACGGTTTTCAGGGAAAGGCCGCTAATGGCCTTTCCCAGCCCGTCTAAAGCGACTCCGATCAGCGCTATGCCTACAGCTATCGGCGCAACCATCTCGGCAACTGTTTCGCTGGTAGTTCGTGGATTTGTCGCAGCGATTTCTACGCCAGTTGCAGTTAGACTTGCGATCGGAGTCAAAAGTTCAACTATTCCCTCCATTATCGGTCGCACGATTTCAGCATCAAACGTCTGCGGAATTGCTGCAATCATTTCAAAAAGGGGATTTATTAAATCGGAAATCCCTTGAAGTAAAGGCGAAAAATCTAATTGAAATCCTTGTTTTAACTGCTGAATGTCTAAGTCAAGTTTTTTCAAAAAATCAACTATCGGAGTCAACAAATTAACTCCGCCTTGGGTCACTTCATCAAGTAAGGAAGGACTGTTCAAAGGCTTACCTTTGGGGCTTACCGGAGCGAGGGTTATTGTTCCAGTTCCAGGGTTTAAATTTATGTCCAATGCCGGTCTGGGCTTTTCCGCTACCTGTGGCGTTTTGATTTGTGGGCGCGAGGCTGGTTGCGTTGGCGCTTGTTGTGGTTGTGCTATCGGCTCAAATTCAAAAATCGGCGCAAATGGATCGGGGCGGCCGACTGGCGATTGTACTTGTCTTTGTGGTTGCCGCTGTGGCGATTGGGCTGTCGCTGGGCGGAATGCCCCACTATCTCTCGGATCTGAAATTTGCGATCGCACTTGCTGGATCGGTCGCCCGCCAACCATATCAGAGCCGAACCCTGCTGGTTCCGGGAAAATTAGATCCTGGGCAACTGCCCCGGCGACGCCCAGACCCACGCCAAGTCCTTTGATTCCTATGCCAACGGCAGCTTTTTGAGTAACAACTGGAGCCGCGCTTTTGAGGTTTGCCGGAACATTTTTAACTACCTGTACCTGAGGGGTATAGGCCGCTGGCGGGCGAATGGGGGCGGAAAGTTTTCCTCCCGTTGTAGGCCCGAGATTTAATCCCTGTCGCGGTACAGCCGTTGTTGTTGGCGCGCTGGCGTCAATGGTGATTGTTTGAGGTTGAAAAGTTATGGGGGTTGCCACTTCCTATCCTCCTGCCCCGTTCCATAAGTTCGCCTCCACTTGGTTTAGGCGATCGATGATTGGCTGCAAATTCAAGTCGATCTTCATCCCTTGCAGCATTTTGTTGACAGCCTTCAATTCTTCGATCGTTCGTTGGTCAATGTGGTCTTTGATCAACTTGTCGCGACCAGCTATTTTGTCTTCAACAATCGTTGCTATCGTATTACAATCGCATCCGCACATATTTTTTCCTGGGGGGGGGGGAGAAGCATTGCCACCAAGGGAAGGCGATGGGGGAGGAGGGAGTGAGGGAGAGAAACACCTGGTTCTTGTGACAGGATCTACATCAAAATAATCCCAGTTCGTGCCGAGGCCGTAATCGTAGAAATTCTGAAACCAGTCAGACAGGCTGGAATAAATTTCATCAGCCCAAACCGTGAAAACATACTCCGAATCCCAACTTGTAATAAATTGATTTGTCCGCAGGCCAGTATCAGGATCCAATACTGGTCTGGATCTAAACACGACTCCTTCTCTATCGCCGGAATAAGATTCCGAAGGGCCTTCGCCACCGCCAGCCCCCCAAAAATTCACAAGGGTAATGCTAACAGACGTGCAATTAGTTGTTTGCATCGCAGCATCTATTTGATCTGGTGAAAGATTCCCAGGAGGGAGTAAAGATGAAGAGGGAGAGGGAGAGGGAGAAGGTGACGGGGTAGGAGCAGGGGAGCCGCCTGGAATGTTGCCTCCCCATCCTTGCTCGATCATTTCATCAAATCTTCGCCTAGGATTGTTCAAATTATTAATTGAATTAATCTGCGTCGATCGCCTAACATTTTC
>NZ_JAEQCB010000079.1:0-20427 GCF_020738785.1 Microcoleus sp. PH2017_05_CCC_O_A
TTCTCAAAAAGGTGAGGTATGACTGACAGGTTATATAACCACTGAAACCAAGAGGGCCCAAGCCCAACAACGTACCTCATCTTTCTGAGAACCGCTATATATCAATTCTAGACTTATCTTTTCCAGTAAGCTTTGATTAAGTTTAGGTAACTATTTCGCCCTGTAAGTTAACCTCTATATTTAACCTAAGTTGTGCTTATCAGAAGATTTGAACAATTTATCCCCTCCTAGAGCCAAATAAGGTTTGTCCTAGCCGTACCATAGTAGCACCTGCTTGAATTGCCAAATGATAATCTCCCGACATCCCCATGGAGAGCTGCTGCATTTGAATGTTTGGCAAATTTTGCTGCTGGATTTTGTCAGCAAGTTCGCGGGTGCTGTTAAACAATTCTAGGATTTGCGAGTCATCTAATCCCACCGGAGGTATTGTCATCAAACCTTGAATTTTGATATGCTGACATTTATTGAGTTCACAGAGGTCGGCAAGCAGTTCGGGGACGCTCCACCCGTATTTGTCGGGATCTGGCAATATTTTCACTTGCAGGCAGACTTGCGGGGAGCAGGACATTTCGCCAGCTATGCGCGAAAGCCTCTGAGCCAGTTTTAAGTTGTCGATAGAGTGAATCCACTGGAAATGCTCTAGGGCCTTTGCTGCTTTGTTGGCTTGCAAGTGGCCGATCAAGTGCCAGTTGATATCCGGCAAATCTTGCAGTTGGCTTTGTTTTTCGGCAGTCTCTTGAACCTTGCTCTCGCCAAAATCTCGGATGCCCGCGTCGTAGGCTTGGCGGATAGCATCAGTCGGTACCTGTTTGGTAACGGCAATTAACCGCACTGATTCTGGCAAGTGTTGGCGAATGCTGTTAATTCGAGAGGCAATGGTCATGGGTACTCAACGCTCTTGACAGTAGGGCAGGACAATTAAGACAGATATCAATTACCAAGTTACCAATTACCAATTACCGATTACCGATTACCGATTACCAATTACCGATTACCAATTACCGATTTTGGCTATTGAAAGGTGCGCTGGTGAATGACCTGCAATTGGTCGTACTCCTGATATTGACCGCTGCGACGGAGGGTTCGCAGGCGAATTTCGACCATGAGGCGAGCGTCGGAGCGACTGATAGGATCGAATCTGAGGCCGCCAGGGCCGTTGGTTACTAAGAAAAATAGGCGCTGGGCGTATAGGGTGGTAAATAATTCTTGGCTGTCTTCAACCTGGGATACCCTGAAGAGGAGGCCAAAGTTTGGATGATTCAGGTAGGTTTCGGTAGTCATTCACTCTCACAATCGATCGATATTAGATTAAAGATTTAGATTTTAGATTTGAGTTTCGCTCGATCGCGGGGTGCAAAGGGCGATCGCGGTAGCCATGCTATAGTCTCCATCGTGACTGAGGCTCAACTGCCACTGACAATTTCCCCAAACAGAGGCTTGTGCTGCGGCGGTTCCGTGCAGTTGCACGTTAGGAGCACCGTTTTCGGAGCGCTGAATTTCGACATCAGCATACCGTATTCCCCGCCATCCCGTGCCTAGAGCTTTGACAACAGCTTCCTTTGCTGCCCATCGCCCCGCTAGTTGGTTGCAGGAAACTCGGTTCATTTTACCTTTAATGCTGCTGTCTTGAGAATTTAGTTGTCCGCAGTCTCTTTGTTCGGCCGGGGTGTAAACTTTTTCCAGGAAGCGATCGCCAAACCGGTCTAATACAGCTTGAATGCGCGGAACATATACTATATCTGTCCCAAGATAGATGTTCAAGGTCTTGGATCTCTAAATATTTGCATCCATTACTTTAGCAGCACTGTGGAATCATTGATTCCCAATTCCCAATTCCCAATTCCCAATTCCCAATTCCCAATTCCCAATTCCCAATTCCCAATTCTCAACTGTCCCAACCCCAAGCCAAGCGGGCACTCCAGAGGGCGAGCAAGCAGCCGAGGGCGATCCAGTCTCGGATTTTGAAGTGCAACTGATGCCATTCTACGCGGTGTCGATCGGGACTGGTGAAGCCGCGAACTTTCATCGCGCTAGCTATTTGTTCGGCTCGCAACAGCAAGTTTTCTAACAGCCTCTCGGCGATCATCAACCAAACTTGAGCGGCGCGGCGAAATCCAAGTTTTTTCCAGTTTATCGCTCTAGTGCTGACCGATCGCACTAAATTTTGTATTTCTTCCAATACTAGGGGAATGAAGCGCAAAGATAACGTTAATGTTAGGGCTATTTCGGTGACAGGCCAGCGCAAGAGGCGCAACGGCTGCATTAAGTTTTCGATTGCTGCGGTAATTTCTTCGCTGGCTGTGGTGAGGAGGTAGAGGTTGGTGCTATAAATTACTGTGAAAAATAGGGTGCTGACGTTGATAGCTAAATCTAAGGATTTGCGGGTGATTTTAACGGGGCCTTGTTTGAATAAAACGTAACTGTAGTTTGTGGGTTGGGGGAGTTTATTTTGGGTTTGAACTTGAGGATTTTGGGTTGGAGAGTTTGAGCCTAAGTTAAAAGGTTTGTACCAGGGTTTGGGATCTTGAGCGGGTGGAAGGGTTGCGGGTTGTTGGGAAAAGGTTAATTCGTCGGCGGGAATGCGGGGCTGATGTTCTGATGGAAGTGCGTCGGGGGCGATCGCGCTGAGGCAAAATACTAAAAGGCAGAATAGCAGCAGCAGTCCCATTTGCTGTTTCCAGACACGGAAGGGAATGGCTGCGCTTAGTGTCAGTACGATTAACATTACTACTAGCATCAACCGCCAAACTGGATTGGCGAGTATGGGCGCAATTAGAAATGTCATCAACCAGGCTAGTTTGACGCGGGAGTCTAGCCGGTGCAGCCAGGTTACGGGTTGTTCTAGATACAGTCCAATAGGAAGCGATCGAAGTAAATCCATGTTGTAGATTTTAGATTTTTAATAATATCAATAGACTTATTGCATTTATTCCAAAATTATCTGGAAATTATCTGCGTTTGTCTGTGTATATCTGCCTTATATCTGCGGTTTCTGTATCAAGAAAGGACTTATACAAGAGGTCTAATTTATTGAACCGCGAAGACGCTAAGGACGCGAAGGAAGAGAAAGAAGGAAGACAAAAGAAAAAAACGCAATTTGCTTATATCATTAAACTGCGTTTTTTCTTTAATCTAGAGTCTAGAATTACTTTACGCGCAGTGCTCTGTTGGTTGTGCTAACTTCGCTGGCGCGAACTTTTTTGCCTCTCCACAGCAGCCGCATTGGTGTACCTGTAAAGCCGAGGTGTTTGCGGAATTGGCTTTCCATGTAGCGGCGGTAGTTTTCGGTGAAGCGTTTGGGATCGTTGACGAATAGGGCGATTGTCGGTGGTTGCGATCGCACTTGAGTACCGTAATAGATTTTGCCTTGTTTTCCTTGGCGGGTAACTGGCGCTGAGTGCCAGGTTGTGGCTTCTTCTATGACTTCGTTGATGACGGCGGTAGCAACGCGGCGCTTGTGTTCGTCGGAGGCTTTGTCTACTAATTCAATCACTTTTTCAACTCGCTGTCCGCTCATGGCGCTGACAAAGATCATTTCTGCCCAGTCGAGGAAATACAGTTTAGTTCTTGCTGTTTTTTCGTACTCGTAGATGGTGTCGTTGTCCTTTTCTATGGCATCCCATTTGTTGATGACGATGATGCAGGCTCGACCTTCTTGGCTGATGCGATCGGCTAATTTTTGATCTTGGTCGGTAACACCGTCAATTGCATCTATTACTAGCAGTATGACATCTGCCCGGCGGATGGCTTTGAAAGCGCGGTTGATTCCGAAAAATTCGGCGCCGTATTCGACGTTTTTCTTTTTACGAATTCCGGCTGTGTCGATCAGGCGGTAGGTTTGACCGTTGCGTTCTACTATGGTGTCAATTGCGTCGCGGGTTGTGCCAGAAATTGGGCTGACGATGGCGCGGTTTTCTCCGAGAAATGCGTTTAGCAAACTCGATTTGCCGACGTTGGGACGACCGATAATTGCTACTTTGATTTCATCTACTTCTGGCTCTACTTCTGTGGGAAGGTAAGTCATTAATTGGTCTAGCAATTCACCGGTACCGTTACCGTGAATCCCGGAAATGGGGTAAGGTTCTCCCAGTCCCAATGTCCAAAAGTCTGCTGCTTGGGTGAGTCCGGTATTTTCCGATTCGCACTTGTTGACGGCGAGAATGACGGGGACTTTTTGCACTCGCAGCCAAGAGGCGATGGATTCGTCGCCGCCGGTGAGTCCGGTTTTTCCGTCTACTACAAAAATGGCCGCACTGGCTTCTGCAAGCGCCGCCATTGCTTGTTCGCGGATTAATGGCAGAAATTCGGTCTCGTCATCGAATACTAGCCCGCCGGTGTCTACGACTTGATATTCGCGATCGCCCCAGTATGCTGGTCTGTACGTGCGATCGCGCGTAATTCCCGGTTCGTCGTGGACGATCGCGTCTTGGCTGTTGGCTAAACGGTTGACGATCGTCGATTTGCCTACATTGGGGCGTCCAATAATAGCAACTATAGGTAGAGGCATAAAAGTAGCAGCAATTTAGGCTGCGCCGTAATTTTGAGCTTTAATCTTTAAGTATAAGGGAATGTGACTGAAATGGAAAGACTTATTTCTGTGTTGGGGTTAGGGGTTTTTGTCGGTTTGTGCTACGCCTTTTCAGTCGATCGACGGGCTGTTAAGTGGCCGCCCGTACTGTGGGGAATTGCTTTGCAGCTAATTTTTGCAATTTTGATTCTCAAAACTGCTCCGGGTTTGGCGGCATTTAAATTTTTGGGAGATTTAGTCACTCAATTTCTGAATTTTTCTGATGCTGGGGCAAAGTTTGTATTTGGTGATAAATTTACCGACCACTATATCGCTTTTAAAGTGCTGCCCACTATTATCTTTTTCTCTTCGTTTATCACCCTACTTTATCACTACGGGATTTTGCAGCGGGTGGTGCAGGCAGTTGCTTGGTGCATGATTAAAACCATGAAAACTTCCGGTGCAGAAACTCTTTCCTGTGCTGCCAATATTTTTGTCGGACAAACAGAAGCGCCACTATTAATTAAACCCTATGTAGCGACGATGACTCTCTCGGAACTGCACGCTGTGATGACGGGGGGTTTTGCGACAATTGCTGGCGGAGTCATGGCGGCTTATATTTCTTTTGGTGTGTCTCCTCAACATTTAATTGCTGCGTCGGTGATGTCGGCACCGGCTGCTTTGGCTATTTCTAAATTGCTGTACCCAGAAACTGAAAAGTCCCTGACTGCTGGCGAGGTAGAAATTAAGGTGGAACAGGTTTATGCTAATGCCGTGGATGCGGCGGCTTCTGGTGCTAGCGACGGTTTGAAGTTAGCCGCAAATGTGGCGGCAATGCTGATAGCTTTTTTGGGTTTGTTAGCATTTTTTAATGCACTTTTGGGTTGGTTTGGCGGGCTGATTAGTTTGCCTCAGTTGTCGCTGGAATGGATTTTTTCTTATTTGATGGCTCCCGTGGCTTGGCTGATGGGCGTGCCTTGGGCGGATTGTGGAAAAATAGGAGTTATTTTGGGGAAGAAGACGATTTTAAATGAGTTTATTGCTTATTTGGATTTGATGGAATTGGTGAAGCAACAGGCGATTTCGGAACGATCGGTAATTATTGCGACTTATGCTTTGTGCGGCTTTTCTAATATTGGTTCCATCGGGATTCAAATTGGGGGGATTGGTGGGATGGCGCCATCGCGCAAGGGTGATTTGGCTCGGTTGGGCGTGAGGGCGATGATTGCTGGTTCTGTGGCTTGTTTCATGACTGCTTGTATTGCGGGAATGCTCGTTTAAAAGTTTTGAGTTTTGTAAGGTGCGCCACAAGCACCCAACTCTCTACTCTCAAGGTTATTAAATAAAAGTTAAAATTTGACAATTAAAGTATGGTAAATGTTTAATAAAATATAACGAAAAACATCTAACTTTAGCGATCGGCTATTATGGAAAACAAGCAGGAATTTAGTCTGTAACAACAGTATATAGAAACTGGCAACTAAATTCTCTTCTAAGCGAAATTAATAGGTGATGTAATATGGCTGTTCTGCAACTAGAAAACGGTAGGACATATACCGATATCGAGGCGATCGCCAGCCAACTGGCTGTTTTAAATATTGAGCTCGATCGCCTGCCAAATCAGGAAAATCCTGCGGTTAAAAAAATTCTACTGCAAGACATTCTCAATGTCACAGAAAAACAGCACATTCTCGCAGCATTTAAAACCGAGTTTGAATACTTCAAGCGCGCCAGCGGCTGTCAGTGGTGCGACTTAAAAGTGCTGCATCCGGGTTCGCCACAGATTTACCCGCTGATGACTCAAAGCGATCGCACTCACACTCACGCAGATGCCGAAGTTCTGCATGTTTTAGCTGGGGAATGTGTTTTTGGGTTTGTCTATCCTAACGGCTCTCAGGTACAATTAATGTTGCAAGCTGAAGAATATATTAAAGTGCCTCCTAATACAGAACATTGGTTTTATCTTACTCCGTTGCTGTACTTGAAAGCTGTGCAGTATTACACCACTGCTCAAGGGTGGGTTCCTCAGTATACTAATAGGAAGTTGAAAATTACCAACTAGATCGAACCTTTGTATGTTGTTGCGCTTCAGCGCTTTTTCATAGATATAAGCAAAGAGCGCTGAAGCGCAACTACGTACCTTTGTATGTTGTTGCGCTTCAGCGCTTTTTCATAGATATAAGCAAAGAGCGCTGAAGCGCAACTACGTACCTTTGTTGTTGCGCTTCAGCGCTCTTTCATAGAGAAATTTCAATTTCTTCACACCGCTGCAAAAGTGCTTCTATTTCCTGGGCGAGAAGAATTACTTCCGGCCACGAAGAACCGTTGATTAAGTCTTGGGCGTGTGCTAATTTGTTTCTCAATGCTTCTGCTGACTTTAAAAAACGCTCCCCGTAACGTTTGGATTTGAGCCCCAGCCGATCGACTATTTCGGCATTCGTCAGGATTAAATCTCGCTTGTCGCAGAATTGCAGGTAATCGATCAAGTCTATGGCCTCATTTCGCGATCGCCCCAATTCCCACAGGTGTTTTGCTGCTACAATGCGATCGCCCTTCAGCAACTTCTGCCACGAATCTTGGGGAAAATAGATCCGCACAATCCGCAATAAATTCATTTCCAGCAGCGTCACCAATCCAAACAGCAGCATCCGTACCGGCGCTTTTTGCAAATCGCCGCAGGTGACAATCCCGTTGATGCGGTTGCTTTCCAAGACAAACAATCTCGGTTTTTCTCGCAACAGCGGTAACAATTCCATCAATGGAGTCGAGGCGGCGATTAACTGTGACGGATGGAAGATTTGCTGGTAGTCGCTGCACTTACCTGTCATTAAGTGCGCTTTTTCCACATAGCCGCAAACCGTACCGTTTTCTTCGATCCCGAGCACATCAAAATCGCGCGCCTCCATCCACGATCGCAATTTAGCAGCATCTTCGCCCGCCGGCACAGATTTTAGCGGTTCCGCCAGGTATTTAACGGTGATACTGTCTTTGAATAAATCCCGCAAATCAGCGGAACTTGATTTTAAATGTTTCATCTCATGCGGGGTAATTTCCTGAGTCGTGGCGCGACAAGAGGAATATTAATCATATTTTAACTGCAAATAGAGACGCGGGATTGCCGCGTCTCTAAATATTTTACAATCTTACTTGCTGGCTAATTCTGGACAATAATGATTGCCTGCAAGAGTTGTGATAATATCGGCATCGGCAAGAAAACTTTCTTTAGCCGTGGGATTTTCGATACTACCAGCTTGTCCGATCGCCCTTAATTTAACTTCCGGCAGAGAAAGTCCCGCTTTCGCTTGGACACAGATCCTTTTAGCGGCAGCAATTTTTTGACTGGGGCTACTTTGAATTCCTTGCAGTAAAGCGTTTGTGGCGTCTGGAGAATAGCTTTTTGCTAAGCGTTTGTAGTCTTCGATAAATTTCCCGTCGTCTCCTGTTAGCTTTATTCCCGATTCTTGGGGCGCGCACAACTGGTTTAAGTTAATTACTTCTCCCGCTGAGTTTACCAGAAAACAGCCTTCGCGTTCTTGGGCGATCGCACTTTTGACCGCGACAAATTGTACAATAACGGCGGATATCACAGCAGTTAAACGCCAGTAATTTAGCATGGCATTATCCTTTGATAGTTGACAGTTGACAGTTTGTAGGGGCGGTGCCAAGAGTGCCCGCCCTCTTAGTTGACAGTGACCTCTACCAGGAAGTCCGAGGATTGGACTAATTAATCGTCTTCTTTTAATTTGTCCTGGAGTTCCGGCTTTATATCGTTTCCGGTTGTATCGGAATTATTTAACCGCAGAGATCGCAGAGAGCACAGAGAGATAAGATAGAGATGAATGCAGGACGATCAAATCGGATTTGATATTAATCCAATTTTTCCTATTAAGATGCCCGTCCCAGAATAGATTTAGGTATGGATTCAAACGAGCCTTTCGTTATTTGTAGAAGATTTGATTAACAGCAAACATCCCCCTTCTGTAACTGGTGAATGAATGGAACCGGGAACCGATCGAATATAATCGCCTTGATAGCAAACTTCCCCTTCTACAGTTAAGTCTCCTTCTAATACAAATACTTCCTCCGAATCCGCGTGTCGGTGCAGGGGAAAAGTTACTCCCGGTTCCAGCCTCATCAAACAAGTAATTTCGCGCTTTTTTTTGTCAAGATAAAGCTTGCCGATCGAGATTCCCGGAACTGAGTAAGGTCTCCATTTGACATCGCGCGATCGCACAATTAAAGATGGCGGATTGTTCTCTGTGGGCGACGCCACAATTGGCAATTCCGCTATGCGCTGGAACAAACGGTTTTTGAGATCGGGCGCGACAGGAACGGCAGGGGCTGTATAGGCGATCGCAGAAATTGCTGTTTCAAAGGCCGCTAATTCACTTTGAAGTTCTGGGGATGCTTGCAATTTCTCGGCAAGTACACGGCGTTCTGACTCATCAAGGGTATCGAGAGCTTGAAGCGCTGCAAGCATATTAAACTCCTCGTCTGGCATCATTTCCATCTGTTCTCCGGCATTATCAATTTTAGATTTTAGATTTTAGATTTTAGATTTGTTTTTGCCATTGCACTAAAGATGGAAGATTGGAGATGCCATAGGTTTAGATTGATATTAAACAATTTAAATTTTGTTTTTTTTGACAATCTAAAACTCTTCGCTCAAAGTTTGGCGCAACTTAGAAATTCCCAACCGAATTCTAGTTTTAACAGTACCTGTCGGGATACCGAGTTTAGAGGCGATTGCCACACAAGTCAATCCTTCGTAATAGGCTAGTTCGATCGCAATTCGCTGTTCTGCTGGCAGTTTTTCTAGGGCTGCTATGACTTGGGCGCTGCGTTCTTCGATCATTGCATCTTCCATCGGTTCTGCAATACGCGAAGACGGAATTTTAGCATCTTCCAGACAAGCGTCTGCCGTGCGGACTGTTCGCTGCAACACTCGGAGGCGATCGAGGGAACGACTGCGGGTAAGCATAAACAACCAAGTATCCGCACGAGAGCGACTAGGATCGTAAGTTGCTGCTTTTTGCCAAATTTGGGAAAAAACATCGAGCACAACTTCCTCAGCTTCTTCTACCGAACCCAGAATTTTGTAAGCGAGACCGAAACTTGCACGACCGTAGCGATCGTACAGTTTAGCTAATGCTACTTGGTCTTTCTGGGCAATCTGCACTAACAGCAGCGATTCATCGCTTGACTTTTCCCCTGTCATCTCAGTGTACCTAAAAAATTTTGTTTTGAGTGCACAGATCCAAAATTAAATATTCGGCGTATATCACTATAGAACATAATTGTAAGTGAATTGGGGATGCAATCGTAAGTATGCCTTTGCGGGCTAATTTTCTCATGCTTTGAATTGTCATTTGCCCGATTTATATTGCAGTTTATCACCTCTGCATAGTTTTTCATACCTAATCTTGCTGTACAGATCCAAAATAGCAAAACCTTCGTATACCAATTACGAGAAGGCTCAGCAACCTCCGAAAAACCCGACAGGTTAACAAGTTGAACCTGTTGCGACAAAAGTAAAACCTGCGAAGGTGGGTTATTTGCCATTAATTTTTGTAAAACTCTCAGTAAAAGATAGGTGCTAACTGTGAAACTCACCAAGAAAATTCGCCGAATCATATTAGCGATTGAAGCAGCTTTAATTGTTGTATTAACTCCCGGGATAATTGCCGCTTCCGACCATGACGACGGCGAAGTCGATATCAAAGGTCGTGCTGTCAATTTAACCGACTTATACGTCTATCGCGAAAAAGATCAAAACTCCGGCGCTGCGGACGGAGATTTAGTATTTACTATGAATACAAATCCTCGATCTGTAGCCCGCTATCAATATTATTTTAGCACTACAGCTCTTTACCAATTTCACATCACGCAGGTAGGTGATGTAAATTCTACCCCAACCGGACGCGCCGATATTATCTTGCGTTTTGCCTTCAGTCCGCCTAACAATCAAGGTATGCAAGCGATGGCTGTGACTGTGGTTCGCGGCGGCTCACAGACAACGACTAAAACTACAGTTAAGGGCGGTTTCATTGCCACAACTCCGCTGAATTCTAATGCTGTTTTGAATACAGTACCTGTGGGTGGTTCTAACTTAACTGTATTTGCAGGTTTGCGGGAAGATCCGTTTTTCTTTGATGTGGAACAATATTTCCGAGTCCGGGCTGGGGCTTTGGGAACTGGGCCGAAAGTTGGATTCAAGGAACCGAGTAAAGCCCTCGACTTTGCTAAAGGTTATAACGTCAATACCATTACGGTGCGCGTTCCAAAAGCATTTTTACAAGCAGGAACTGGGGCGAATACATTTGATGTTTGGTCAACTGTTTCTGTGAGGGATGGAGTTGGTGGTTTCAAACAATTCGAGCGTTTGGCGAGACCTGCAATTAATGAGGGTTTGGTACTTACTCCCCAGTTGATGGAGGCATTTAATACTATTTCTCCGAGATTGGATTTGAGTGCTGCTGCTGCTCCGGTGCGCCAGGAAGCTGTTGCTACTCTCAATGCTGTGGATCTTTTGGACGGTAAGGATAATGTTGATGCAAATGCGATCGCCAAAGCTTTCTTACCGGATGTTATGCGAATCGATACTACAAGGCCGAGTGGCTACGGTAGTGCGACAAATTCTCAAGGAAGTTTGATCGGAGGTCGTTTGCTTTTGGACGATGTTATTGATATTACTTTGGGAGCTTTGGTGGGTTCTCCGGTTGGCGATAACGTTTCTTATAACGGAACTCCTGGAAATCCGGCTCAGGGACACAAACCGTTAGAACCGAATTTTCCTTATTTGGCTTTGCCGAATTAGTTAATAGTCATAGGTATGTAGTTGCGCTTCAGCGCTCTTTCCTAATATTTATCAAGAGCGCTGAAGCGCAACTACGTACCTTGGCTCAAGCGCGAGCCGATATTTGGACGCAAGTCGCACAATTCGTCAGGTGCGTCATCAAATAAAATCGTAGTTTTTCGTGCTAAATCGAACAATGACGCACCCTACAATATGACAGCGAATAAATCACAAAAACCTAAATCTGAGCTTTTCTGGTGGTTGCTTCTCATCGGACTGCCGATAGTGGGCATTGTCGCAGTTAATTTGCTACCTAATCTGCGTGATGTCTCAGAAAAACTTGCTAACAAAAGTCCGGCAAATCTGGATGCTAATTACCGCTATAATTTCTCAGCAACTTTGAGGAATAATCCGAATCAAAAGGAAGCTATTCAGCAGGAAATTACTTTTTACCAGCAGCGATTGGCTGTTGATTCAAAAAGCGGTTTGAATCGGGCTGCTTTGGCGAGTGCTTATTTGAAAATGGCTCGCGTAACTGGGGAGGGTGGTTGGTTTTTATTGGCCGAACAAGCGGCCGAAAGATCGATCGCCCTTTTGCCTTTTGACAACAAAGGCGCGCTGCTAGTTTTAGCTCGAATTGCCGAGGCCAGACACGATTTTGCTACTGCTTTGCGCTTTGCTAAACAGGTGGGTTTTGACAATGAAGATGCGATCGCCCTTTCCATCACATCTCACTTAGCCACCGGAAAAATCAGTGATGCAAGTATAGCCGCGGAAGCCTTAGTTAATCGTATTCCTAACTTAGGCTCTCTCACATTAAGAGCATTAGTGAGAGAGTCGCAGGGGCGAGATGCGGAGGTTTTGCAGGATTACCGGCAAGCAATGGCTGCGGAGGAACCGGGAGAGATTGCTGGATCGGCGCGAGTTCGATCGCTCTTGGGTCGATTTTACGCCCGTCGCGGGCAGTTTGTGCAGGCGAAAGCGCTATTTTTGGAAGCGTTGCGGTTGGTTCCGCGATACCCGCTAGCGCTGATTTATTTGGGGGATTTGGAGACGCGCCAGGGAAATTATCGGGAAGCAGAGGCTAATTACAGCAAGGTTTCTGCCTATTCTGGCGGGGCTGCGACGGTGTTCGATCGCCTGGTGGATCGCGGTATGGCGAGGGTGAAGGAGTTGCAGGGAGATGCGAGATCCTCGGCGAAATTGCGCGACAAAGCAGAAGCTGGGCTGCGACAGGAACAGGTTTCTGGCGGTTTCGGGCACCGGCGCGATTTGGCGAGTTTGTTGCTGGAAAAAGGGCGATCGCAGGATGTCGCTGAAGCGCTGCTGTTAATGCAGGATGAGGTGAAAATTCGCAAGGATGCTGTAACGCTGGATATCTACGCCTGGGCGCTTTCTAGTGCTGGGGAATGGCAAAAAGCCGATCGGGTGATGGCCGACATTGTGCGATCGGGAATTCGGGATGCAGGGATATTTTATCGGGCTGGTGCGATCGCTAAGACTTTAGGAAAAGATGCGGAATCTCGCGCTTATTTTCAACAGGCAAAGGAAATCGATCCGAGTTTTGATAGTCGATCTCGTCAAGCATTGGGTTTGGGAAGTTATGAATTTTGAAATTAGCCACAAACACATAAAATCGGAACCAACCATGCACAAAAACTGGCAAAGAACGCGAAAATATTTAATTCTTTTTTCGCTCACAATCTTACTATTTTGTACAAACTCAACCCAACCAGTTTACTCGCACTGGTCAGACTTATCAGTAGCCGAAATCATCGTAAACGATTTACAAACCGAAATAACATTAACCTTTCCCACAGGCTTAACAAAATTCGCCGACGACAATGGAGACGGACAGTTACAACTGGCAGAAGTTAGAAATCATCAAACAGAACTAGAAAAGTTTTTGGGTCAAAAAATTAGCATCACCAACAGTAGCAAAATTCCCGGATCGGTTACAGTCAAACCCCTAGAAATAGCAGCTAAAACTGCCAGCTTAATCCAGCAGCCCAATACCCATAGCACCTTAATCTTAAACTACACCTGGCCAGAATCTAACGTAACTTCAAAAAACAACAAATTGCGGATTAAATACAATTTGTTTTTGCCCGGAGTTCCGACAGCTAGCTGTCAAGCTACAATTGTCGAAGCTGGTGCTGTCAAAAGCATTGTATTTACGCCACAAAACCGAGAATTTTTGTTAGCTGGAAAAGAATCAATCTGGGAGTCAGGTTGGAGTTTGGTGCTAGCAGTAGTCGGAGCATTTACTTGGGGATGCGTGCACGCGATGTCCCCCGGACATGGGAAAACAATAGTCGGCGCTTATTTAGTGGGTTCGCGGGCTACTCCAGTACACGCTGTATTTTTAGCAGCAACAACCACAATTACTCACACTGCTGGCGTGTTTTCTGTCGGCGCAATTACATTATTTGCTTCTAACTTAATCGAGCCAGAAAAACTCGATCCTTGGCTCAGTTTAATCTCAGGCTTATTAGTAGCAATCATCGGCATCAAATTACTTTCAGAAAGAATCAAAACTAGGTTCGTACTGAGGACTTTAGTCCGCACCAAGATCGACTTAAATCACCTCATCGAAAAAACCAGGTTCGTAGTGAGGACTTTAGTCCACAAAAACCCAAGGACTAAAGTCCTTACTACGAACCTTGAGGAACCAGTAAATCTTTTGAGTAGGGGAACTTGGGAAAGAGAATTTAAACCTGTCAAACCACCTATATCTCAGCACTACCACCATCATGGAGACGGCCGTCTTCATTCACATTTGCCACCCGGATCGGACGGTTCTCCGATTACTTGGAAAAGCTTGTTAGTGTTGGGCATTTCCGGGGGATTGTTGCCTTGTCCTTCCGCATTGGTGATGCTGTTGAGCGCGTCGGCTTTGGGAAATGTTGGTTTGGGGATGACGCTGGTGGTGGCCTTTAGTTTGGGATTGGCTTTGGTGCTGAGTGCGATCGGCTTAGTCTTAGTTTACGCCAAACAACATTTTAATAAACTACCCAAACAGATTGCAGCAGTCAAATTTATGCCCGCAATTAGCGCGGTGTTGGTAATGTTTTTGGGCTTGGGCATTACCGGAGAGGCTATTCTGAAAATATTGGCTGCGAATCAATGGGTAATTGGCAATGGATAATACAATTTAAGATGCTATGGTGCGTCAGTTTTGATGATTTTGTGAATCGAAAATCTCTGTACTGAGGCATCTAATAAAGTAATATAGCCTTTCTCAAAAAATGAGGTATGATTGACAGCTTATATAACCACTAAACTATCAACTAAGAGGGCTGAAGCCCAACAACGTACCTCATCTTTCTGAGAACCGCTGTACCAGTTTTTCAAAGTAATGCTACAAAATAAGTGTTTTTGTCTGATCATGTTTGTTTGGTGCGTCGCTATGAGATTGTCGATATTTTTTTATGGATTTTTCTCAAGCGACGCACCCTACGGCTGTTTTACCAGGAATTGCTGGTAACGAGTAGATGTATTCAATTGGCGGGAAATCCCCACCTATTCAACATTAGCTCGCGGTATGTTTATTAATAATTTCGGCTAAATCTGGGATGCCGTTTTCGACGTAAGTCTTAGCGGAGGGGCGGAGTTTGCCATAGGCGCCTTTGACAACTGCTCTGGTGCTGTTTTCGGCTTTTTTGTCACTGATTTGGAGCAATTGATCTGCTACTTGAGCTTTTCTTTCAGTCAGATATGCGACTGGGTTGCCATTGTTTACGGCTTCAGCCCACATTGGATCGAGTGCGATCGAGATTTCGGGCAAAAGTTGATCGACGACTTGGGCGCAATAGTCAGCCCGTATCCCCTTAACGGTAGAGTAGGCAGCTTTCAGAGCAAGGCCGCCCAATCCCGGTGCTGCTGCAACTTGTTTGTCTATCAACTTTACACAGTCATCAACAATAGTGTCTCTCTTGTTTTCATTCAAAAGAATATCGCTAAGTCCCATTTTCACTTTCCTTGATTTAACAGTCTATGTGGTTATCAGCTTTGAGCTTCATCTGGCGATTATATATCAATACGCTTCAGATCTGATAGTCCCGGAAGCAAAACTCTGTACAACACAGATAGTGCAATTGCTTTCTGGTTGTGCGATCGCAAAAAAAATTAACCCAAGCGCGATCGATCGTAGATCTATTTTGATGCTTTACTCGGGATTACAGATTTTTTTGGGTTTGAAGCTTTTTACTGCACAAATTGATGTTGAGATTTGTTGAGTATTGTATGGCAATTAATATCGGAGTTGCTACTCATTATTCATTTAGGGTTTGTAGCAAGCACTTCCGTTATTGTTAACCGGTCTTAATGAGGACTGAAGTTCTTACTACAAAGCGATCAGTTGTGAAGAGTCAATCGATTTTAGATTTTAGATTTTAGATTTTAGATTTACCCCACGGATAAATTCGGGGGAAGAGAGGATTTTCGATTTTCGATTTGGGATTGATTCCACGGATAAATCACGTGGCGGGTACCACCTGTGAAAATCTTGGTCAAATAGAAAAGATAACAGCTTGAAAAAAAACATTAGACAGGCTCTGCCTTGCGATAAATCCCACTTGCACGTATTATCTGGCACGGATCGTTAGGATTCGACGTTTGACTTGAAGCTCGCAGGTACTGTAACCAGGGGCAGTTTCTGGATTTGTGTCGGACGATCGCTCGATCGCCATACAAAATTTACCGGTAATTTCGCGGAAGTGCCGACTCCGGCAAAGATTTGAACTAATAAGGTTAAGCTCGCTGCTAAAAAGAGTTTTTCACACATGGCATTGTCTCCAATACATATGCCCTAAGGCATAACTTCTTTTACACCTACAACATACAAAACATCGTCTACGGCAGGTGCGATCGTACCAACATACTTAAGTGATAGATATCACGATCGAGGAGAGGGGAGAAGGGGAGAGAGGGGGAGAAGGGGAGAGAGGGAGAGAGGGAGAGGGGGTGAGAGGGAATATTTCCTGGGACTTCTTCTTTCTTCCTTTTTGCTTCTTTCCTCTGACTTCTACCGTTAAATCCTTTAAATCCGTTACATCCGGTACAAAATTCTTTGCCGAACTTCCTTCCAAATCGGGAATTGTCCTTGAGAAAGAAGCCGTTGAGTGTCTCACAAAGGTAGAATTAGCGCGTAGAAGTTATTTGACACAGCGGAGGTACCGACAAGATGCTTGCATACATTCTGGCGTTGGCGGTCGGTCTGGGCAGCTTTAGTATTTACATGGCGGCCTTCTTTTTTCCAGAGGTTCACCGGAAAAGTGATTTTACCTGGAGCGGGGTAGGACTTTTTTATGCGTTAATTTTATGGACTTGTGCGGGGCGAATTACGGGTGCTCTCCTGCTTGGTCAAATGGCGGGTGTGGCTCTGCTAGGCTGGTTTGCGTGGGAAACTCTGACTTTGCGCCGGCAGGTGACGCCGATCGCTCAGCAAACGCCGATTCCTCAGGCGGCGAATTTGGCCGGGGCGATGGGCGGGCCTTTATCCGGTTTGTTTGGTAAGAAACCTGAACCCGCAGCCAAAAAACCGAAGTTTGTTCGATCGCCCAAACCGAAAGCTGATGCTGTTCCAGCACCTGCGAATCAGGGCCAGGCTAAGGTAGAAGCACAACCGGCGACTGGGCCAATCGCTGAGATTATTCCCGAAAGTGCGATCGGCCCTGACTTAAAAACTCCCGACAAGAGCGCACCCGCAATTACACAAATACCCGTGTTTTCGGTTGAAAACGCTCTTCCTGAGACTTCACCAGCCCCAGCAGAATTAGCCAGCAACTTCACTCCTTTGCCCCCACCTCTAGAATTTTCAGAAATTGCGGCCACACCAACGGTAGAGCCAGCAGAGGCTCAGCCAGAAGCCAAAAAGCAGACTGAAGATGATGACGATTTTGACGATTTTGACCAGATGTGGAGGGCGAGAGCTAAAGAGTCCCAGTCTGATGCTACTTCGGCAGCCCCAACGGCGACAGCAACCGCAGCCCCAAAGGCAAACCCAACTCCTGCCAAAACAGCTAAAAAATCAGGCGGTTTCGGAAGTCTGTTTGGCAATCTCAAAAATAGTCTCGGCGGTATGTTGGGACGGGGTGCAGCTAAAAACAAGCCTGATGCAAATACTCCGGTGACAACGCCGAAAGTAGCAGAGGAGTCGATCGCACCTGAATCTCCTGAATCTAAGGTAACGACAATTCCTGCATCGGATATCGACCAGATTCTCGAATCAGAATTAGCCGAGGCTGCCGCCGAAGTGGCAGCCGAAACCAGCAACACTGCTGCGGAAACCAGCCAAGCAGTGCCGTTTCCCACCGATGTTGAAGCAATGGCCGAGTTGATAGCAACAGAAACCGCGGCGAATTCTGCCAAAATAGGGGAAAGTTCGATTTTAGACGACGGATCGCCGGCACAAAGCCAAACAGATCCGTTGGCTCAAGAAACACCTGCGGATGCGGTTGGTGAACCCAAAGCAGCAGCAGGCGTAACGGAAGCAGAAACCCTTGCTGTATCTCTAGAAATGACTGTGGTGGAAATCGTTTCAGCACCGCCTGTAGAGATAGAAGTACCGGGAGAAGCAGGGTTGAGCGTTCAGGTAGAAACGGTTTCAGTATCAACAATCTCGATCGAATCCACAGAAGAAAAACCCTCTTCTGACGGATCACAACCCGATTTAGCCGCACCTGCCAAAAGGGCCACTGAATCCAATTCTGAGAATGTATCCGGCGAAGATCGGCCGTCATCTTGAGGCAAAAAGCAAAAGGTAGAAACCAGAATTTTTTTAATTCTGTCTTCTACCTTCTTCCGTCTTCCTTTTAGGACTTAGGTGCGGGTGGCGACAAATGTGGTTTTCCCTCAAAACCAATTCGTTGTCACCCCTAGAGCCAATAAAAAAACCATTTATTTGGTCAAATTTTGTAATCCCATAAATCATGATT
Source organism: Microcoleus sp. PH2017_05_CCC_O_A (assembly GCF_020738785.1). NCBI lineage: Bacteria > Bacillati > Cyanobacteriota > Cyanophyceae > Oscillatoriales > Microcoleaceae > Microcoleus > Microcoleus sp. PH2017_05_CCC_O_A. The sequence continues at coordinate 18,242 of NZ_JAEQCB010000079.1, forward strand.
TTTACATTCTTCTTTCTGCCTTCTTTCTTCTACATTCTTCCTTCTTCCTTCTTCCTTCTTTATTATATATTCTTCTTCCCTCTTCCCTCTTCCTTCTTCCCTCTTCCCTCTTCCTTCTTTCTTCTTCCTTCTTCCCTCTGCCTTCTTTCTTCTTCCTTCTTCCTTCTTCCTTCTTCCTTCTTCCTTCTTTAATATTATGAAAGCAATTATGGTCGTGGGAACAACATCTCACGCAGGAAAATCTTTACTGGTTGCAGCATTGTGTCGAATCTTTTCTCGGCGAGGCTGGCGGGTAACTCCGTTTAAAGGTCAAAATATGGCACTGAATTCCTATGTCACAGCCGCCGGCGGAGAGATTGGCTACGCTCAAGCAGTGCAAGCTTGGGCTGCGGGCATCGCACCTTGGGTAGAAATGAATCCGATTTTGCTCAAGCCGCAAGGAGATATGACTTCTCAATTGATTGTCAAGGGCCGGGCGATCGCAAATGTGCGAGCATCTCAATATTATGAACAGTATTTTGATATCGGCTGGCAAGCTATTCGGGAATCTTTAGAATTTCTCAAGCAAGAATTTGACATGATTGTGTGCGAAGGAGCAGGAAGTCCAGCAGAAATCAATCTCAAACACCGCGATTTAACTAATATGCGGGTAGCAAAACATCTGAATGCTCGGACTTTGCTAGTAGTTGATATCGATCGCGGTGGCGCATTTGCTCACATCATCGGTACTTTGGAATTGCTCGATCCTGACGAGCGCGCTTTAATTAAAGGATTCATTATTAATAAGTTCCGAGGCCAAAAATCGATCTTAGATCCGGGCTTGACTTGGCTGGAAGAAAGGACTGGAATCCCCGTAGTTGGGGTAATTCCTTGGATAGACGAAGTGTTTCCCTCGGAAGATTCCCTCGATTTACTCGATCGGCGTTCTCCCAATTCTCAAACCGACTTGAATATTTCCGTCATCCGCCTGCCCCGAATTTCCAATTTTACCGACTTTGACCCCCTGGAGTCGGAAACTACCGTCACAGTCAAATATGTCAGCCCCAAAGACCCGTTAGGCCATCCAGACGCCGTGATTTTACCAGGCTCTAAAACTACAATTTCAGATTTGCAGGTGCTGCGCCAAACAGGTATGGCAGAAGCGATTAAAAATTACTTAGTAGCTGGCGGTACAGTCATGGGAGTTTGTGGTGGCTTTCAGATGCTGGGAGAAAGTATCAGCGATAGAGAAGGCCTTGAGGGAGAAAAGGGAGAGTTCAAAGGATTGGGATTGCTGCCGTTGAAAACTGCGATCGCACCAAACAAAATTGCCCGCCAGCGGATCGTAACATCTAACTATCCTCAACCGGGTTTACCCGTTTCCGGTTACGAAATTCATCAAGGAAGAACCCAAATGATCGAGTCAGATTTGACTCAACCGTTATTTGACGATCCTAGTTTAGGCATTGTCAACGCTTCTCAATCAGTTTGGGGGACGTACCTGCACGGCATATTTGATAATGGAGCTTGGCGGCGGGCTTGGTTAAATTACTTGCGCCAACAGCGGGGACTCCGCGCATTGCCCACAGGTATTCCGAATTACCGAGAACATCGAGAAACTCTGTTAGAAACTCTAGCGGATACAGTGGAAAAGCATTTGGATATCAAGCATATTTTAGGTTAGTTGACAGTTGACAATTGACAGTTGACAGTTGACAGTTGTTTGTTAGAGCGGAGGTTATAATTTGAATGACATTTTTTTTAACCAGAAAGTCGTAGGGTGCGTATCCATAAAAAAGCTTGATAATTCCCATCAAAAGTCGTAGGGTGCGTCGCCATGAAAAAACCTAACTAAGTACCAAAAATCTCACAGCGACGCACCTGTGCTTGATAATTAGTATCAATAAACCTCAAACTTTTTCGGAGCGAAACTTGGTAAAAATGGTATTATATCAAAAGGAAAAATTGCATGACAAAGATTGTTTTTTTGCCAGATAATGTGACAGTGGAAGCAGAAGCGGGAGAGCTTTTGCTAGATGTAGCCAAACGTGCAGGGGTTTCTATTCCTACTGGTTGTATGATGGGTTCTTGTCACGCTTGCGAAGTAGAAATTGATGACGGGGAGGCGATTTGTGCTTGTATTTCCGGCATACCTTCGGGGAAAAAGCAAGTTACAATTAATCTGTATGTCGATCCGACTTGGTAAT
>NZ_JAEQCB010000080.1:0-20996 GCF_020738785.1 Microcoleus sp. PH2017_05_CCC_O_A
TCTTCTACGGTGCTTATGCCGGTTTGGGTTCTTCGATGTAAGGACAATATTGCGTATTTTACGCCTAAAACCTCCCTTGAAAAAGGGGGGTTTTAATTATAAAAGAAGGAAGAAGGAAGAAGGAAGAAGGAAGAAGGATGAGGGAGGAGGGAAGAAGGAAGAAGGAAGAAGGATGAGGGAGGAGGGAAGAAGAAAGAAGGAAGAAGGAAGAAGGAAGAAGGAAGAAGGATGAGGGAGGAGGGAAGAAGAAAGAAGGAAGAAGGAAGAAGGAAGAAGGAAGAAGGATGAGGGAGGAGGGAAGAAGGAAGAAGGAAGAAGGATGAGGGAGGAGGGAAGAAGAAAGAAGAAAGAAGGAAGAAGGAAGAAGGAAGAAGGATGAGGGAGGAGGGAAGAAGGAAGAAGGAAGAAGGAAGAAGGAAGAAGGATGAGGGATGAGGGATGAGGGAAGAAGGAAGAAGGAAGAAGGAAAAGGGAAAAAAGATGAGGGAAGAAGGGATTTGAATTGCATAAATTTTGTTTAATAAAGGTGGTCAACCGCAGATTTAAGGCAGATAAACACAGATAAACGCAGATAATTTCAAGATAATTTGGGAATGAATGCAATTGCTCGTTTAATCAACCGGGCGCGAGTTCACGAATCACCCCAAAGTCGATCGCCACTAGCCGCAAATTCCCCAAAAACGGATGTAGCGGTTCTCACAAAGATGAGGTATTCACCAATTCATTAACAATTACAAAATCCCCGAATCCCCGAATCGCCCAATCTTCCAATCTAAAATCTAAAATCTAAACTCTAAAATCGACCGATCGCCCAAAGTATGGGACAGATCCTGAAAATAGCCAAAAGTTGCGAGTAGAATGATTCAAGAGCCGATCGCTCGATCGTAGTCCATAGCGAAATATCAAGGTTAATTTTAACCAGCTAGCCCTGAAACCAAATGCCAAAGTACCCGAACTGTGGGTACAGGATGCAGGTGCGGCTAAAGCTGAGGTTTATCCGCTATTGGGCGATCGATATCTGTTAGGTCGATCGTCCAAAGCTTCAGATATTGTAGTTCGCAATCCCGTTGTCAGTCACGTACACCTATCCCTGTCGCGGGATACTCGACGGCGAACACCTTTTGTAATTAAAGACGAAGACTCTACCAACGGCATTTACAGAGGGAAAAGACGAATTAAAAGTATGTCCCTCCGTCACGGAGACGTGTTCACATTAGGGCCGCCGGAACTCGCCGCCGCCGTCAGAGTTCAGTACGTAGATCCGCCACCTTGGTATTTAGAATTTTTGCGTTACAGCTTTTACGGTGTTAGCGGAATCACCACTCTGATAGCTATTTTGGTTGGTGTTGAATCGACCAAGTTTCAAGTGCGGCCTCTACCGAGAAGTATCAACGGCCCTGTGATTGTTTACGCCCGCGACGGACAAACTCCGCTGCGTCCCCCTCAGAATAACGCTCACTTAGAATTGAAGCAATTGCAGGATTTTTCGCCTTATTTATCCAAGGCGGTACTTGCTTCGGAAGACAGCCGCTACAATTGGCATTTGGGCGTAGATCCGATCGGCGTTTTGCGGGCGCTGTTGACCAATGTGCGCGGGGGAGGAATTCGCGAAGGCGGTAGCACTCTGACGCAGCAGTTAGCGCGGAGTTTGTTTCGAGATTATGTAGGTACTCAAGATTCGGGCGGACGCAAATTCCGGGAAGCAGTAGTTGCTTTGAAACTAGAGAGTTATTACAGCAAAGATGAGCTGTTGCTGACTTATTTAAATCGCGTGTTTTTGGGAATTGACCTCTACGGTTTTGAGGATGCGTCTCGATTTTATTTTGCCAAGTCGGCGAAGGATTTGACTTTGTCTGAGGCGGCGACTTTGGCGGGGATTTTGCCTGGGCCAAACAGTTTTAATCCGATTCAAAATTATCAGTTGGCGGTGCAGTATCGCGATCGAGTAATCGAACGGATGCGAGCCATGGGGACGGTTTCTCAGGAAGAAGCCGATCGCGCGAGGCGATCGCGAATTGACATCAATCCCAAAGCCCGCCAATACCTGCAAAGTACGATCGCGCCTTATTTCTACAATTATGTATTTGAAGAATTGGAGTTTTTGTTGGGGGAGCAGTTAGCCAGAGAAGGCAATTTTATTGTAGAAACAGGCTTAAATCCAGGTCTGCAAAAAGTAGCTGAATCTTCCCTCAAAAATGCCGTAGAAAATGCCGGAGCGAATGCAGGTTTTTCTCAAGGAGCTGTAGTAACTCTCAATTCTACAACCGGGGAAGTCTTAGCATTAGTTGGGGGTGTAGATTACTTGCAAAGTCAGTTTAATCGGGCTACCCAAGCATTGAGACAGCCCGGTTCTACATTTAAGATTTTCACCTATGCCGCCGCCCTAGAACGCGGAATCCCACCCAGTAAGACTTATTCTTGCGAGCCGCTTTCTTGGGGAGGACAAAGTTACAATGGCTGCGCCAGAACCAGCGGTAGCACTGATATGTATCGGGGTTTAGCACAGTCGGAAAATCCCATTGCTTTGAGAGTCGCGCAAGATGTCGGTTTAGACAATGTAGTGGGCATGGCCAGACGTTTGGGGATTACATCTCCCCTGCGTTCTTCCCCCGGTTTAGTGTTAGGTGAAAGTGAAGTTAACGTATTGCAATTAACGGGTGCGTTCGGGGTTTTGGCGAACCGGGGTTTGGGGAATCGCCCCCACGTAATCAAGCGAATTATTGACAGCAGCGACTGCAAAGATCGAAATGATTTTAAAAGTTGTCGGGTGATTTATGACTATCAAAAAGATGGCGTTGCCAATCGACAGTTAGTTTCTGAAGGCGTCGCGGATACGATGACTGATATGCTGCAAGGAGTTGTTCGGGGAGGTACGGGTAGCAGTGCTGCTTTGGGCTTGGGAGAAGCTGGAAAAACAGGCACGACTAATGATAATAAAGATTTGTGGTTTGTCGGTTATATTCCCAGCCAGCAACTGGTGACAGGAGTTTGGTTGGGAAATGATGATAATTCTCCGACTGGCGGAGGTAGTGCAAATGCGGCTCAGTTGTGGGGGGAATATATGCGGCAGGTAGCACGTTGAACATAGGTTTGTAGAAAAGACACGGCGGTTAAAACCGCGTCTACACAGACAAAACCCGCCTCCGCGGGTTGAAGACAAAGATTGTTAAATTTAATTTGTTTTGTTCAGTCTGCGGAGGCAGAAATCGTTTGTGTAGGTGCGGTTTCAACCACCGTCTGATGTGGCCGACAGCCAGACAATATAGAGTGCAAATTAACGACATTTCCGATTACGGCGATCGCAGGTGCGGAAAATCCAGTCGCCTCAACTTGCTCTACAATTGTACTCAAAGTGCCAATCAATTCCTCTTGTTCCGGCCGCGTTCCCCAGCGCACTAAGGCTACGGGCGTTTCTGCGCTCAATTCGGCTGCTGTTAACTGGCCGATGATATAAGGCAAATTGTGGATTCCCATGTATACTACAATAGTTTCGGAGCCGCGGGCGATCGCCTGCCAATTAACCTCCGGCCGATATTTTCCGGCTGATTCGTGGCCGGTGACAAAAGTGACTGACGAACTGTACGATCGATGTGTCAGAGGAATTCCCGCATAAGCCGGGGCCGCAATTCCCGAAGTGACACCGGGTACAACTTCTACCGAGACTCCAGCTTTTACCAAATCTTCCATTTCTTCGCCGCCGCGCCCAAAAATAAACGGATCGCCGCCTTTGAGACGAACTACGATCGCATTATCTTGAGCTTTGTCTATCATTAACTGAGTAGTTTCGTCCTGCATTAACGAGTGACGGCCTTTGCGTTTCCCGGCATCAATTCGTTCTGCTTGGGGGTTGATGACTGCCAAAATTTGAGGGCTGACTAAAGCGTCGTAAATCACCACATCCGCGCACTCTAACAGCGCTTTTCCCTTCAAAGTCATCAAACCCGGATCTCCGGGGCCTGCACCTACTAAATACACTTTACCTAAAGACATTTTTCTTGCTTCCTTGACCTCTTCTGTGTCTTTGCGATTCATTTTTGAATTAAATCCCGAATTAAGTCTGCTAATTCTACACTGGCGCCTAGAGGATTTGCGAGATGAAGTTCTGCCGTGGGAAATTGCTGCTGTAGCTGCTCGACATTTTTGGCGATCGCATCTGTAATTCCTCCATTAAATAAGAAGTATGGCACAATTCCTATTTGCTGATGTCCACCGCGAACCAAACTGTCAATTCGTGCTTCCAAACTCGGCTTTACCGACCAATAAGCAGTCTCTGCACCGAGTTGGCTGGCGATTTCTTCAAATGTCGAGTTACCTCCGGGGCGGCGGCTGCCGTGAGATAGTACAATCCATTTTGGTAACAGCAAATTGGGGAGAAAAGCTAGCTCTTGCATCTGAGTTTTGAGCAAGTTTGTTAAGCCTGCTACTTGGGAACCTAAATGCGGGCGCACTTCTATGTTTAACCGGGAACCAAAAGTTTTCTGGGCAATTTCCACCTCTGCCGGTATGTCGTCGGCGACGTGAACTCCCGGTAATAAAAATACGGGCAGGATTTGCAAATGAGTCAGTCCGAGGGAGAGGGTACGTTCGCCAAAACTGCAAATTTGTTCGTGGAGTGGCGCGGGGCCGAGTTCTAGGGTGGCGGTGGCGACTGCGGGGAAGGAGTGGGCCAAATTATCAGACAGCAGTTGAGCCAGGTTTTCCAAAGCTACTTGCGGTCTGGGGTCGCGGCTGCCGTGAGAAACTAATAGGTAAGTCGATCGCAATTTCAATAGGGATTTGATGTTAATGGTCGATCGGGATGTTGAATAATTCTAACATCAGGGAGCCGCAACTCCTAAAAAAAACCGAACGCCGAAATCCCCGACTTCTTTAAGAAGTCGGGGATAACAGTTGCCGAATATTCTGATTAACCTTGAGGAGTAGGCTCGGCGACGTACTTGAAAGTAGGTTCAGAGTTCAAAGCAGTTGGTTGGTCTTTGCCATCACTAGACAAATTAAAGAACAAATCTACTGTTGAATCTGGCGCGATATTTCCGAAGAACGGATCGGTAAGTTTGCCCATCGCTTCCAAAGCTTTCATGAACATTTGAGTGTGGGAAATTTCCCGAGTCAGCAAGAAGTGCAGCGTCTTTTTCGTTCCCGCATCCGGCGCTAGTTCAATCAATGCTTCGTAGGTTTGGCGAGCTCCTGCTTCCGCACCGATATTAGCGCGCAAATCGCGGACAACATCGCCGCCTTCGTTGACGTAAGCAGCACTCCAAGCTTGACCTTGGCTATCCAACAAGTGCGGGCCTACACCTCTGACTGCAAACAAAGTGCTTTTGTAAGCTTCTGTTTGGTCAACGTTTTTGGTGTGAGCTTCGATCAGTTTGCCAACCATTTCTAAGTGGCTGAATTCTTCGATCGCAATATCTTGGAGCATATCCTTAATCTCTGCATTTTCACAGTGAAAGGACTGCACCCAGTATTGCAAAGCTGCTGTCAGTTCTCCGGTTGCTCCGCCAAACTGTTCTAGCAGCAGTTGGGCAAAACGGGGGTTGGCTTCGTCTACTGTTACCGCAGACATTAGTGGCTTTTTGTGAAAAAACATCGATCGATACCTCTCTTTAGTTCGGTTGCAGACTTGTATCTGTGTTTATGCTTCAGAATATATTGTGCGACAAGCGATCGCACTGAACCTCGCTCGTTGGATACATCTAGCGGGAGCCATTGCTCTGCTTTCAGGTAGAGTTAAGTTATTGGGCATCGGGAATTGGGCATCGGGAATTGGCCAAACAGGGCAGTGGCCAAACAGGTCATTGGGCATTAGTCATTAGTCATTAGTGCTGTCCCTGCTCGCGAACGCTATTAGTCATTAGTTATTGGTTATTAATTATTGCGAAATATTCAAAAATAACAAATAACAAATAACAAATAACAAATATCAATAGTCAATTGTTGTTGCATTCGGTTAGCTTTGCTGACAAGGCATCGAGGTGTCGCAGCCACTGAATGCCACCAACCCAACTGCGAGAGGGGAGGTGTCCGATTGGTGCTTTTTGAGTAAATTTAAGTTGTCCTGAAGCAGTCGCAGAGTTGTAGGTTTGCCAGTTTACCCGATCGCAAAATCTGACATAATCTCCCTTGACGCTTTCATAGATTTCCTTTTGGACGCTGAAGCCAAACCGACCTTGACTGTAGTGCAACCACAGGCGATCGACTATTTGCAAATCTTCGCATGGTAACTTGTAAATTTGGCTGATTTCTAGCTGAATTCCCGGTGTCAGCGATAGAGATTGACACATCACGGCCCAAGTTTCGCGATCGGCTTCTTTCCACTTTTTAGTTGACAAACAATCCCGCAGTTTGGTATAATCAACTCCCGCTGCTGAAATCATGGTAGAATCGAGATTTGAAATCCTTGATAAGGACAAAGTTTCTGCGGAATTGGCGGTAGTTTTGGTCGGTGAAATCGGAGGCTCAGAAGTTGGCAGGGCTTTGAAATAAGGCGAGTTGTCGGTATTAATGAGAGTTTGGGCGATCGGCTTTTTCGGCACAACCAAATTTTGCTGGCGTTTATCTAAAACTGCATTGATATCTTCCAAAACTTCCGCCGCAAAACTGTAGCGCTGACAAAGATGAGTTTGTAGCAATTTATCTAAAATCTCACCTAACTCGGCGCTAATACTCGTGCCTTTGGGGAGAAACTCGCGCCACCACCAGCGCTCGGTTTTACAGTCGTACATATCCAACGGCGGAACTTGCGTCATCAGGCGAATGCAAGTAACACCTAAACTGTAAAGGTCGCTAGCAGGAAATACTTTACCGCGCATTTGTTCGGGAGCTATATAATCTTGACTCCCGATCAGCGTTGCTGAACGGAGTATAGCTGAATCAGTCAGCAGTTTGGCAATGCCGAAATCGATCAATACGAGTTTGTTGTCCGACTGGCGGCGGATAATATTTTCAGGTTTGATGTCGCGGTGAATGACGCGGTTGTCGTGGATGAATTGCAGCACGGGTAATAAGTCTTGCAGCAGTTGCCAAATTTGATTTTCATCGCAGACACTTTGGTCTAATTCTTCTTTGAGAGTCGGCCCGTCTATAAACTCTTGAACTAAATAAATATGACCTTCTTGTTCAAATGCAGCTAATAAAGTGGGAATTTGCGCGTGTTTTCCCAGTTCGTCTAAACGGACTGCTTCTTGGTGGAATAATTCAAGGGCTTTGTTGAAAATTACTGGATCGCGATCGCGAAAATAAAATTGCTTGAGGGCACAGCGCGGTTGCGAGGGGATGTCTTCATCAATGGCGAGGAAAGTTTTGCCAAATCCACCTCTTCCTAAGAGTTTAATCGGGCGATACCGCTGTCTCAACAATAGGTTAAAGCCGCAGTTCAAGCAAAGTTTTTCTGTGAGTGAATTTTCGGGATTTTGACATTCTGGGTTAATACAGTAGCTCATAGGGATTTGAGATTTTATATTTGAGATTTTGGATTGTGAAGAAGTTTTTTAAATGCACCGCTTTCATAGTCTCCTTGCTTCGCGGGGCGAAGGAAGAGAGATAAGAGAAGAAAATTAGTTGACAATAGACGCACACATGGATATAAGGCTATTCTATTCCGCTGGGCCCGATCGCGATGTTATACAATGTGCACGGCGCCCCAAGCTGACACAGATCCGGGCGCGCGACAGCTTGCTGCGCGGGCGTTTCATTTACATTCCGAGACGCAACTGGCACATTAACCAAAGGTATGCGGTTGCGCTGTCTTCACTCTTGGCGCCACAATCTACCTCAAAAAATCTTTAACTATTGTCACACTTGCGTCGAGGACTTATCTCATCTCCAGTAATGAAAGTTCGCAAAAGCGGACTTCAGTCCGCATTATGCGGACTGAAGTCCGCACTACGAACCAATTTTATTGTGCGATCGCCCAAATCGAAAATTGTGCTAAACTCGGGCTGTGCGCTGAATTTCAGGCACAATTGATGCCGATCGGTTTAGGGAGGCTGAAAAATATTTTGAAATTTTTTTGCTTTACCCCTAGACTTGTGCTGAGATGTTATGTTATAGTTAAAAACGTTATGGCGAGTGTAGCCAAGTGGTTAAGGCAGTGGTTTGTGGTACCACCATTCGTGGGTTCAATTCCCATCATTCGCCCTTTTGATTTTATTGTGCAGAATTAACAAAGGTACGTTGTTGGGCTTCAGCCCTCTTTAGGCGTATATATAAAGAGGGCTAAAGCCCAACAACGTACCTAATTCTCTGATGACTGTAAAACCACCTTGGGTTTCGCCTGTATAGACGCGGTTTCTAACCGCCCAGTCTTCCAATATGCTAATCTTAAATCCAATCTCAAATCTAAAATCCAAAATCTAAAATCAAAATATGCCATCTTTAGTAGCAGAAGATTGGGGATATAAATTTAGTGGCGATCGCACAATTAGTAAATTTATTGGTCAAGTTGAAGGAGAAGCGGCTTTAGCGAAATATTGCGATTGGGAATGCAGAGATCGGGCGGAAGTTGTGATGTCGGAAATAGCCGGTAAATCCCCCAGTCTTTTCTACGTGCGGCGCCAAAAGGTAAATGAGAGATTTTCTGAAGAGGAAATCTGGGAGTTGATTCTTGCTACGGATCGAGATGATTTTAAATTACCGGAATTGTTGCAAAAAGCCGTGAAGCGAAGCTATCCCGAAGGGAATCGCACTTTACGCTTGTTAGCAACTGTACGGATAGAAGACGGAATCGGCGGCTTAAAACTGCTGGATGCTGGTTTGGTGGCGCTTCCTAGAGGTAGAAAAGATGGCTATGCTTTGCCGGTACAGTTGCGACTTTTGCCGAAAAGTAGATCGCCAATTCCTGCAAAGTCGATCGCCCGCGTCCAACAAATGCCATTTTGGGACGAGAGACACATACCAACAACCGAACAATTAAAAGTTTGGCACACTTTCTTAAATGTCGAAAAACGCATCGCCGAAGCGCGTCAATTTTGTGTACCTTTCCGCGCGCATAACTATGGTTCCGGCTTCAAAATCGTTACTTTTGAAATCGATCGCAATTCGGCAACTCTTGACGGCTACGAGGAGAATCCCTTACAAGTCGGCGACTTTCGCGAAAGGCTGAAACAAGCCAGAAATGAAGACATTATTTTGTTTGATTCGCCGCCGGGAAGCAGAAGCAGCCGCGATGGCGAGACTTTGGGTAGCATTGCGGAAATTGAATTTGAACGTGGTATGTTACGGATTAAGTTGGATGTTGATTTGGGCGATCGCATGGCGGGCGGTAGATATCAACTTCCCAAACAAGGATTTTTGTATTTCGAGGCGGCGGGGGATATCAGTCAGATCGATCGCAAAAAGAAAGCTTTAAAGATGCTGGCGGATGGCCGCGCTCAAAATCCCTATTTAAGCGAGTTTTTATTTGACTCTTCCGAGGCGAGAATTCCCGACAAGCTGGTAAAATTGGATCGGGAAAATTTATTAAATCGCAATGCTAACGACGATCAACTCGCTGCCGTAGAAATGGTGCTTTCGGCGCGGGATTTAATTTTGATTCAAGGGCCGCCAGGAACCGGGAAAACGACGGTGATTGCGGAAATTTGCTATCAAATTGCGCGTCAGGGCGGGAAAACTTTGATTGCTTCTCAGGCAAATTTAGCCGTTGATAATGCTTTGAGTCGGTTGGTTCACAATCCGGCAATTCGGGCTTTGCGAAAGGGAAAAGCCCATAAGGTACAGGAGGAAGGCCAGCCGTTTTTAGAGGAAAATGCGATCGGCACTTGGCTACAAAATACGGCGACTGATTGCGAACAAAAGCTGTCGCAGCGTCAGATTAATGTCACATCTTTACAGCGGTTGCTGGCAGATTTCGACAGATTTAATGCCTACTCGGCCGCCGAGAGAGCTTTTTTTAAGGAACAAAAATACCTGCACGACGGGAAGGCGGAGGTTGAGGAAAAGTTGACCGCGCAATCAGCAGCGTATCAATTAAGTTTAACTGCTAAAAGCGAGATTGCGTCTTTGGTTGATGGGCTGGCAAATTTACTGGCGGCGCCGGAGATTAACTGGGAATCTTCAGAAGTTTCCGAGTTTATGCCGAAACTAAAACCTTATTCTGAAGGTAATGTTTTAGTGGAAAACTTTATGGCAAATGTGCGGATTTGCGTCAACCATACTATTCAAATAGGATTGGATCGCCCTAGTTGCGGTGCGTTTGGGATTGCGGTTTGGTTGCGGGAAACTGTAGCACCGCAATTATCCGAATTTGAGACGGCGGGCGATCGCGCCCAGGAGGTTTGTCACGCCATGTCAGGGGTTGCGGAGTCGTTGCGGGTGTCGCGCCAGTTGTCGGATGCTGTGAATCAACTCGAGTTGGGCGACAAGCAAAATCAGACACACCGCCACAATCTCGAACAGAAAATCAGTAATTTGGAACTGCGAAAAGCAGAAATTGCCGCCGTTGTCGTCGCCGTTGCAGAGTGGATTGAGACGGCGGATACGCGACTTTATACTGTTGTGAAAGCTTGCTGGGAAACGGGCGCAATGCTGACGGATGATATGGTAGAATTGCCCGCAGGACTTTTGAAAATTGCCCGATCGCTCAAATTGCCGATCGTCCCGCCGAAGTGTAAAGTCAGTTTGCCCGATTTGGAAAGACTGCAAAAGGCGATCGCCCATGAAGCCAGCGCGGGTTTCAAGGACATTCAAGGGCAGCAGTTCCGGTTTAGCGAGTTTTTGCACCTAAATTTGACTCAAATGCCGATCGTGCTCGCTGCGGGCGATCGAGCGCAATGGCAACAACTAGCCAAAGACTTCGCCAGCTATTCCCAAGTCAGTCAAAGCCAGCGCAAATTCATCCTCGAAAAAGCTGACACTTTCTTAGCTAACATCCAACAATTTTACAGTCAATCATTGCAGCCAAATCAAATTCAAGAAACCTTCGATCGGCTAGTCAAAGAATTGCTGCATACTATTCTCGGAAACGCCCGCCAGTGCATAGTTCCTCTGAAAACCGAAACCGAACAACAACTAATTAAGCAGCAACAGTTATTAGATAAAATCGGTCAAACCGTCAGCCAGCAGCAAATATCCGCCGCCCAAGTTCAAGTAGAAGCCGCGCAGCAAGAAGCGAACTTAAAAATTAGCGAAGTTACGAATCAATTGCAAGCAATTGTAGAACAGTCAAAGGTTCCAGACAAGTTGCGGATTCTCGCCCAACAATATCTCGCGCAAAAGTCGAATATTTGGGAACAACCGCAGCAGTTTTTCAAGCAAGTTGAAACTTGGAAAACCAGTGTGATTCAGCTTAAAAAATCCCTGGCTGACTTAGATCCGTTCGGGATTTTGGAAGTTGTCAAAACTACTATTGACGAGCAACTATCCCCGCTGCAAATTGCCGCTACAACTGCACAGGAGGAACTCGCGACACTTCAAACAGAATTGAGCGAGATTACGGCTAAACTGCAACAGCAACAACCAGCGCCAGAATTAATCGTAGAGAGAAGTTGGTGGGAATCAGCATGGCAAAATATCCCGACTAAATACCAAATAGAAGTTCCCAGTACCGGATTATTCAGCGTAGATTTTTTAAGCAAAATCAAGCGTTTATTCAAGCATTGGCAGCGGGAATTAGAACGAGAAGAAACTGCCCTCAATCGTTCTCAAAACTTCGTCACAGATTGGATTGAAAAACTCCGCCATCCGTCAGAAAAAGACCGTCAAGATTTAAAGCAAATTTATATTGACAACGCGAACGTCATCGGCATTACCTGCGTGCAAGCTGCCAGCTTTGATTTTAGCAAAAACTTTCCCAGCTTTGATGCAGTCATCATTGACGAAGTTAGTAAATGCACTCCGCCAGAGTTATTAATCCCCGCCTTGAAGGGCAGAAAATTAGTATTAGTGGGCGATCACAGGCAATTGCCGCCGATGTTTAATCAAAGTACGATCGATGATATTGCCGAAGACATCGGCTGTACGGGAGACGAACTTAGCTTTATCAAAGAATCGCTGTTCAAAATATTGTTTGAAAAAGCTAACGACGGCATCAAAAAAATGCTGACAACTCAGTACCGAATGCACCCGCAAATCATGGGCGCAATCAATCAGTTTTATCAGCAAAAGCTCAACTGCGGGATTCTGGAAGCAGACACGAGACGCGCACACCATCTCGCAGGTGACATCATCAAAGAAAACAATCACATCCTGTGGGTGAAAACGCCCGTGGGACAAGGGTTTGAGGAGGGGAAACAGGGTACTTCGCGGTTGAATGTCAAGGAAATAGATGCGATCGAGCTTTTGTGCGAACAGATGGAAACCGCTTGGCGGCCTAAAATGGTAGAGGGTGAACCGCCGAAGGAAATCGGGATTATCACTTTTTACGGTGCTCAATTGAACGCAATTAAAGATAGAATCGCCGCCGAAAGATTCCCATCTTTGAGTATCCGCACTGGTACAGTTGACATCTTTCAAGGAATGGAAAGACCTGTGATTATTGTCAGCACAGTGTGCAATAATATTAGAGGCGATATTGGATTTGCTAAGGAACCGGAACGGGTGAATGTGGCTTTTTCTCGCGCTCAAGAATTGTTAATAGTTGTCGGCTGTCACGATTTATTTACGCAACAAACAGGTACTGTCGGAAAAATGTATCAGGAAGTTTCAAAAACGGTGCGTCACTGCGGAGGTTTTGTAGATGTTGCTAGCATCCTCAGCTAAACAAATTGATGCGAATTTAAGTTCGCTAGCGGCACAAATTGAGCAACAAAACCCTGATTTGTCGGTGTTGGCGGCGCGTGAATTCCGCTTTGCAATTCGCCAAACTCCGCTGGAAGTGACGATTAGCGAACCTCGCGAGTTTAATGTATTGGAAGAGTTCATTTTGCGGGCGGGTGTGGAGTTCGATCCTGCGCCAACTTTGCAGGAGTTGGCGGATTTGTTGGGGTTGGATCGGGTTTTTGTGAAGACTGCGGCGACGAATTTGGTTAATTTGGAGATTTTGGAGGTGGCGGAAAATGGTAAAATTGCGATCGCGAATCCCGCCCTTACGGGGGCTACGCCAACGAAGACGATCGCACCTCTAGGCGAAGATTTTTTTGATAAAGGTGCAGTTAGTCGATCGCAAATCCAATCAATCTACGCCATTTCCGATCCATTAAACCAAACTCTCACCTTCAAATTCGACGCTGTAGCAGCAGAATCAATCAACTTACCAGATTTAGCAGACTTCGTATCCCTCGAACATAAAATTACCGACCTTGCGGATTTAAGCATAACAGAAATCCAGCCGCTGATCCAAGCTTCCGGCTTAGGGATTCACGTCCCCGAAAACGGCAAAATCGTCTCTCAGTGCGATGTCATCGGTGATGATTTGGATATTTGGCAAATTGTATCAGTTTTTGTGTTGCAGGATGCGATCGAAAATAAAACTACCATCCAACTCCGACAGGGAAAGCACATATTAGAAACAGCCTCAAACTTGCTAAACGAACTCGAATCCCAACAAAAACTTTCCTTAAACGACTTGTGTAAATTAACCGAAGAAGATGTTATTTTGGAAGAACCAGAAATAATTGCTACTCCAAAAACTCGGAAATCGGCAGCTAAGAAGAAAGGCAAGGAAACGATATGATCGGGACTAAAAAAGACTTTATATCAATTCCGGCTGCGCCGGAATGACAAGCGAGGAGACGGCAGTGCCGTGTCCCTACGCCAGATTAATTGTAGGGAAACGGCACTGCCGTCTCCTGATTTTGGGTAATATTAATTCCGATGTAACCCGAATTGATATTAGTCCTGATTAACCAACAAATGAGGTAATTGTGCAATGGATAAACTAGCTCAATACCGTCAATACGTTCAGACATTAATCACCCGTTATGCCGAAGATGATGTTTCCGATGATGAAGTCGAAGTGCAACTTATCTGCGACACAGAACGAGATCATTATCAGTGGATGAATGTCGGCTGGGAACACCTTAACCGAATTTATCGAAGCATCATTCACATTGACATCAAAGATGGAAAAATCTGGCTTCAGCAAAATTTAACCGACCAAAATCCAGCGGAGGAATTAGTTGCAATGGGAGTGCCAAGAGAGGATATTGTTTTGGGATTGCAACCCCCATACAAACGACCGTATACTGACTACGGTGTAGCGTAAATAGTTGACAGTTGACAGTTGACAGTTGACAGTTGACCCCTTCGACTACGCTCAGGGCACAGCAGTTGACAGTCTATTCTTATGGTGCGCCAGTCTTAAGATTACTAAAAAAACTTAGGGTTTCCCTACTGACCGAATAGCAGGGGTTTGAAGCACCAGCATGAAGGCAGATTGTGATAAGAACGGAGTTTAAATCTCCATTCTTATCAATTCGCTGTCAACTGTCAACTGTCAACTGTCAACTGTTTATTGAGCCTTAACGCATTTCAGCATCCGCAAAGTAGCCGCGGCTGCGTAATTGCGCTTTGCAGAATCATCGGGAGCAAAACGAGTTCCAACTTCGTTAACAGCGGAAGCAACAGAACAATAAGCAGACATTTGAGTAATAATCGCAGCAGCCCAATGATTTTGAGTGTCTGAAAAAGTTTTAGGCGGTTCTTTTCCAACTAAATTTGGCTGCATTCCCCGCGCCGACAAACCAAATTCTGATGCTCTCCGCAGCACCGCCATCAATTCAGCGCGAGTCACTGACTGCATGGGTTTAAAAGTTCCATCTTGATAGCCACTAACTATTTTATTGTCCCGCGCAAATTGCACTTTTCCGGCACTCCAGCGCGTGCTATCAACGTCGCTATAAGGACGAGTAGAAACATTGTTAGGAAATGTGATGTTAGCACCTTGGATTCCTTTCAATGATTCCAATACTAAAGATACCAATTGCTCTCGCGTAACGGCAAGCTGCGGCCGAAATGTATTATCTTGAGCAAAGCCGGCGACAAACCCAAGGCCCACAGCTTCTTTAATTTCGGAAGCGTAGATATCGCTAGCAATATCTCCGAATGTAGAAGAGCCAGTATTGCCTCCGGTATTTCCTCCGGTATTTCCGCCAGTATTACCTCCGGTATTTCCGCCAGTATTTCCGCCAGTATTTCCGCCAGTATTTCCGATTTGTCCCGGTGCGGCTTGACTGCTAGTGAAATAAAAGTGACCTAATACTTTCCCTTGATAAGTTCTTTTACTAAAGCGCCAAGCGGGATCGAGAGTGATTTTCATAAAGCCGTTAGTATTGCCGTTGGTGCGGCCGATAATTATCGGTTGAGCGTTAGGATCGCTGGGAATTCCCATTAATACCACATTGCCATCAACATTTTGCAATATTAGGCTGTATTTTAATGCTAAATCGGTGCCGGCCATGCGAATGGAAAAGCCGTTGCTGTCTGTGGCGCGGCCGCAAATGCCGGTGAAGTCAAAAGTAGCTAATAACGGATCGACTGTCACGGGATTAGAACCGCTTTCGCTCCAGCACTTCCGTCTGTCTGTGACTTGTTCTACAATAAGCAATTGGTAGCCGGTCAAACCGCCCGGTTGGGCGATCGCAATTACTCGATCTTGGTTAATTTCGGTTTCGTCAAAAGTATATGCTTTCGCCGGAGCGATCGCCCCGAGTGTTAAAATTGCTGAACCGACAAAGGCGGCCGCTGCTCGTACCAGTGAATGTTTCATAGTTTTTCCCTATTTACCCCTTATTTTGGTCAGACATCTCTAGAAGATGAAAAGGTCGCGGTCTTAAGACAACAAGATAGAATTTTACCATTTGTTGTTCCAGCGATCTCAAGTGCGATCGACTCCGGTTAGATCGGATGATATCGTTTCCGGTTGCATCGGAATGATTTAACCGCAGAGGGCGCAGAGGGCACAGAGAGAGAATAGAGAGATTAATACAGGACGATGCTACCGGATTTGATATGATACTGCAATGCGATCGTTAATGCGGTGTTACGATCGCGAGCTCTTAAGCTCGCACTATAGGAAACATATTATTATTCGGATGCCTGTGGAAACGATATTTATTGCCAGAAAGAGCGCAACATACAAAAAAAACGGTGCGTTAACAAGCCTGTAACGCACCCTAAAACAAATATTGAAAACGTGCTTTCTCTAGCTAGCGGAACATACTGCTAACAGAACTATCTTCGTGAATCCGCCAAATAGTTTCGCCCAGCAAATTCGCTACCGAAAGCACCGTCAACTGCTTGAATCGGTTCTCTTCAGGTACGGGAATTGTATTTGTAACAATTACCTCTTCCAAAACTCCGCTAGACAAACGCTCGATCGCCGGAGGTGAAAAAACCGCATGAGTAGCACAAGCATATACCTGTCTCGCACCCTGGCGGCGCAACAATCTCGCGCCTTCGGTAATCGTCCCCGCAGTATCGATCATGTCGTCCACCAACACGGCAGTTTTGCCTTTGACATCCCCGATGACGTTCATCACTTCAGCGACGTTGTGAGCTTGGCGGCGCTTGTCAATAATTGCTAGGGGAGCATCGCCAAGCTTTTTCGCAAAAGATCTCGCCCTGGCGACTCCGCCCACATCCGGCGAAACGACGACAATATCTGTCAACTTCTTGCTCGCGAGATAATCCAACAGCACTGGCGAACCGTAAACATGATCGAAAGGAATGTCAAAATAACCTTGAATCTGAGCTGAGTGCAAATCCATCCCTAAAATGCGATTTGCTCCAGCTTCAGTAATCAAATTAGCTACCAACTTTGCAGTAATTGACTCTCTGCCGGCTGTTTTGCGATCGGCTCTAGCATAGCCGTAGTAAGGAATCACAGCAGTAACTTGTCTTGCTGAAGCGCGGCGACAAGCATCGATCATAATTAATAATTCCATGAGTCGATCGTTCACCGGACAGCAAGTAGGCTGAATCAAGTAAACATCGCAACCCCGAATCGATTCTTGAATTTGAACGTAGAGTTCCCCATCAGCGAACCGCTTGCGAACCATCGGCCCCAAATCGATCCCCAAATAGCGAGCCACCTCTTGGGCGAGGGGAACATTAGCAGAACCGGAGAACAGCCGCAGACGGTCGTGAGCGGAAACCGGCGGCTCGGGAAACGGAAGCGGTAAAGTAGCAGAACGGATCACAGCAGGCCTCTTGCAAGACGTTTATTTAACCGCCATCTTACCATCGGAAATTAGAAATGTTCAGCCAATATTTGGAGAGATTTAACTTTCGGGGCGGCCGCAAGTGTTAACTTAGGCGAACTGAATAGAAGTTGCACAAATATGTCGGATAAACAGGGTTTATGGCTGGCTGTGTGCAGGCAGAAGCGCGATCGCACTTCTGTCTCAATACGGTTCACTTAAGGTTTGTTTGTCATTGCTGTCCTCGCGACGCAAACGAGCGCGTCTGTTTGTCACATTCTTTTTCCCCGTGGACTATCAGTGAACCGTATTGACTTCTGTCTGTGCGTCTCAAAATTGTGCCGACAGTCTATTTGGGGCCCAGACTTGAAGTGCAGCCGCTCAAAATTCGGTCAAAGGCCGAAAGCCACCGGCTTCAAGGTGATAAAAATGCCACCAACAGGCAATAAACTTGCAAAATACTGTAAAAAAAGTTAAGAATCGGAAGCATACTCCTGATTTTTGATATAGCAAAGCAAGGTAAAAATCGATGAGCTTAAGAGAACGGATTGACGCAGAAATCAAAGCAGCGATGAAGTCCAAGGACAAAGTTCGCTTGGAAACTGTTCGCGGCATCAAGAAAGTTATTCTGGAAAAAGAAGTCAGCCTCCGTCCCTCGGGGCAAGAGACGCTGACAGAAGCTCAAGAATTGGAAATTTTGATGCAGATAGCAAAACAGCGCCGGGATTCGATCGACCAATACCGCAAAGGTGGCCGCGAGGACTTAGTGGCACAAGAGGAGGCGGAGTTGGCAATTCTGGAAGAGTATTTGCCGGCGCAGATGTCTGACGAAGAGGTAAGTCAAGTGGTTGACGAGGTGATTGCTTCGGTGGGCGCTACTTCTGCCAAAGATATGGGCAAGGTGATGGGCAAGGCTATGCAGCAGCTTAAAGGCAAAGCAGACGGTAACAGAATTCAAGAGATGGTAAAAGCAAAGCTTAACAGTTGACAGTTGACAGTGGACAGTTGACAGTTGGTAGAAGTCATTAGTCAACAGTCAGCAGTCAGCAGTCAGCAGTCAACAGTCAACAGTCAACAGTCAACAGTCAGCGGTCAGCGGTCATTAGGAAGAATGTAGCAGCCTGCTAATTTTTCGCCTTTGCGATCGCCCAAAAAAACCGCAACTATGGGGCAAACCCCTCCGGGGGAACCCCTGATTTTCGATCGCCCGCTTGCGCCTAATTTCTCAAAGTTGCTCAAAAAGAAGTAAAATGCTAACTTTCATCGGGACTGGGAACTACAGACAGTGAAGTACGATCTTGAGCATTAAAGATTTAACATTCTAAGTCTGCCAGCGATCGTCTATTTTTTAACAATTTCTACTTAAACTTATGCAGCCACCTATTTCTATTGGAACTCTCCTACAAAACCGCTACCGCTTGGTGAGTATTTTAGGTCAAGGGGGATTTGGCCGGACTTATTTAGTAGAAGACGAGGGGCGGTTTAAAGAACGCTGCGCCCTGAAAGAGTTGATTCCAATGCAAAGCGGGCCTTACGTTTTGGAAAAATCGAAGGAATTGTTTCAAAGAGAGGCGGCAATACTTTACCAAATTGCCCACCCGCAAATTCCCCAGTTTCGGGCAATATTTGAAGAGAATCAACGTTTGTTTTTAGTGCAGGATTACGTGGAAGGGATGACTTACCGCGAACTGTTGCTCGATCGAACTAACACAGGCGGCACCTTCAGCGAAGCCGAAGTTTTAGTCTTTATCCGACAAATGCTGCCGGTACTGGCTCATATTCACGCCCGTGGTATCATCCACCGCGACATCTCGCCAGAAAATATCATCCTCCGTGAAAACGATAAGTTGCCGGTACTGATTGACTTTGGAGTGGTGAAAGAACTCGCTACCAAAGTTCAGTCTCCCGAAGGAACAGCCCACGCGACAACTGTGGGTAAAATTGGCTACGCGCCGATGGAACAATTGCAAAGCGGGCGCGCAACGGCCAGCAGTGACCTGTATGCTTTAGCTGTAACGGCGATCGTCCTGCTGACGGGCAAAGAACCGCAGGAATTGCTGGATCAAACAACGCTACAGTGGAATTGGCAGCAGCAAGTACAGGTGAGCGCTGGTTTGGCTGTGGTGCTGAATCGGATGTTAAATCGCTCTCCGGGCGATCGATATCAATCTGTCAGCGAAGTCGCTCAAGCACTCGACACCCAAACTAATTCTAACCCTCAATCTAACGCGCCAACTGCACCACCAGCATCAGCAGTCGTCCAGTCAAATCCTTCGCTAATCGCAACGGTAGCCGTGGGGAGACCACTCGAATCCGAGCCGGTGGTGCCCCTAAGTCCCGGCCCGCAAAACCAGCCAGATCCGCTAATTGAGCCTGCTGGTGGCTCTTTGTGGGATAATCCGGTTGCTGCGATCGGACTGCTAACAGGCTTAGTCATCTTGACAGGCTTCGGTTCCTGGGCATTAGTAGGCTCATTTCTCAACAGCAAACCGAAGCCCACAGCCACTCCGACAGCGCCATCAGTCATAACTCCGACGCCGAGACTAACTCCGCTTCCAACCCCGGAACCTTTGCCAACTCCAACCCCGGAACCTTTACCAAGCCCAACTCCAGAACCTTCGCCAAGCCCAACTCCAGAACCTTCGCCGGAAATCACACCAGAACCTTCGCCGGAAATCACCCCAGAACCTTCGCCGGAAATCACACCATCGCTACCACCTGAACCAACGCCAGCGCCAGAACCCACGCCAACACCTGAACCGACACCTGCGCCAACTCCCGCGCCGAAACCGACACCCGCGCCAACTCCCGCGCCGAAACCGACACCCGCGCCGACTCCCGCACCCAAACCGACTCCCGCACCGACTCCCGCACCCAAACCGACTCCCGCACCAACTCCTGCACCAACTCCTGCGCCGTCACCAACTCCTGCGCCGTCACCAACTCCTGCGCCGTCACCAACTCCTGCGCCGTCACCAACTCCTGCGCCGGAACCCGCACCGACTCCTGCGCCTTCACCGGAACCCGCACCGACTCCTGCGCCTTCACCCTAGTTCTGGCAAAATTCCTCTAGACTTAAGTTGAAGCCAATTACTTACTAGCTTTTGCCAATGAACTCGCTGCTGATTGCTGGAACTGATACTGACGCGGGCAAAACTGTTTTGACCAGTGCTCTGGCTGCTTATTGGCAAATGTATTTTCCCGATCGCAGTTTGGGAATTATGAAGCTGTTGCAAACCGGCACGGGCGATCGAGAACTCTACACCCGTTTATTTAGCCTCGACCAATCCCCCGAAGAACTCAATCCGCTGCACTTTAGCGCGCCTCTAGCACCACCGATTTCTGCCGAACGCGAGGGGAGAGCGATCGAACTCGAAAAGGTCTGGACGGCGCTGCAAAGCCTCACTGAGCGCAAGAATTTTGTGCTGGTGGAGGCTTTGGGAGGGCTGGGTTCCCCTGTAACGCGGGAACTGACGGTGGCGGATATTGCCCGAGATTGGCGGCTGAGGGGCGTTTTGGTGGTACCTGTGAGGTTAGGTGCGATCGGGCAAGCTGTAGCGAATGTTGCCCTCGCCAGACACACGGGCTTTCAGCTTAGAGGCATTGTCCTTAATTGCCCTCAAGCTTGTTCCGAACAAGAAATTGCCGATTTTGCGCCGATCGATTTAATCCAGTCTCTGACTCAAATTCCAGTGTTGGGTACTTTGCCACATTTAGACGATCCAAATGACCTGAAAAAATTAGCAGCATCAGCATCAGAATTAGATTTAGAGCGGTTGTTACATGGAGTTAATTTGGTTTCTCAGACTGCTAAATAACCCCATTCTCAACACCTCTGTTGCTCAATCTTCTCTTTCTCTGTGTACTCTGCGCCCTCTGTGGTAAAACATCTTAGATTTTATTTTAACCGCAGAGAGCGCA
>NZ_JAEQCB010000080.1:21032-32603 GCF_020738785.1 Microcoleus sp. PH2017_05_CCC_O_A
TGTACTCTGCGCCCTCTGTGGTAAAACATCTTAGATTTTATTTTAACCGCAGAGAGCGCAGAGAGCGCAGAGAAGGAAAAGAGAGTTTTACAAATTATTTAACTGGTTCCCAGGTAAAGAGTAAAACGAGTAAACAACTAACAAATAACAACTAACAAATAACAACTAATATGGTTTCTACTGTACCGAATTTAACCGATTTCGATTTATCTCAGTTGCGGCTGGAGATTAGAAGTTTGCAGCCTCAGCTAGTCGAATGGCGCCGCCGCTTGCACCAAAAACCGGAGTTGGGTTTTGATGAGAATTTAACAGCCCAGTTTATCTCCCAAAAGTTGCAGGAATGGGGAATTGAGCATCAAACTAATATTGCTAAAACGGGTGTTGTCGCAACTATTGACAGCGGGAAGCCGGGGCGGGTTTTGGCAATTCGGGCTGATATGGATGCTTTGCCGATTCAAGAGGAAAATGAGGTGGATTATCGATCGCAGCATGATGGTATTATGCACGCTTGCGGTCACGACGGTCATACTGCGATCGCCCTCGGGACAGTTTGTTATCTCGCCAAGCACAAACACAGCTTTTCGGGTAAGGTAAAATTCATTTTTCAGCCCGCCGAAGAAGGCCCGGGTGGCGCCAAACCGATGATTGAAGCCGGAGTTTTGCAGAATCCTGACGTTGAGGCGATCGTCGGCTTGCATTTGTGGAACAATCTACCATTAGGCACTGTAGGCGTCCGCAGCGGCGCCCTGATGGCGGCTGTAGAAGTTTTTGACTGCACGATTTTTGGCAAGGGCGGGCACGGTGGAATGCCACATCAGACTGTAGATGCGATCGTCGTTACAGCCCAAATTGTCAGCGCCCTACAGGCAATTGTCGCACGGAACGTTGACCCGATCGACTCAGCGGTAGTCACAGTCGGCAAATTCCACGCAGGGCACACCCACAACGTCATCGCCAACACCGCCCAAATCGGCGGCACAGTGCGCTATTTCAATCCCATATATCAAGGTTATTTTCACAGGCGAATCGAGCAAGTAATTGCCGGAATTTGTCAGAGTCACGGCGCCAATTACCAACTAGATTATTCTTCGATTTATCCACCAGTTATCAACGATTCAAGCATGGCTGACTTAGTACGCAGCGTGGCTGAATCCGTTGTGGAAACTCCTGCGGGAATAGTCCCAGAATGTCAAACAATGGGCGGGGAGGATATGTCATTCTTTTTGCAAGAAATCCCCGGCTGCTATTTCTTTTTAGGTTCCGCAAATCCAGAGAAAAACTTGGCTTACCCGCACCACCACCCGCGTTTTGATTTTGACGAAACTGCGTTGGGGATGGGTGTAGAAATGTTTGTGAGGTGCGTAGAAAAATTCTGTGGTTAGAGTAGAGTCGGCGGTTGAAACCGCGTCTATACAAATAAAACCTGCCTCCGCAGGTTGAAGAATCAAAGGTTAAAATTACGTTATTCAGCAATTAGACTCGGCGGTTGAAACCGCGTCTATACAAACAAAACCTGCCTCCGCAGGTTGAAGAATGAAAGGTTAAAATTATGTTATTCAGCAATTAGACTCGGCGGTTGAAACCGCGTCTATACAAATAAAACCTGCCTCCGCAGGTTGAAGAATCAAAGGTTAAAATTACGTTATTCAGTCCGCGTCGGCGGACATTGTTTGTGTAGGAGCGGTTTCAACCGCCGACTCTAACGAACCGGGTTATCTCGTTTGAAAGATATTCTGCACCATTTTCTTATCCACACTCGCCGCCGCCTTATCCAATTCTGCAATCTCCCCCGAATTCAACTCCCAGCCCAAAGCACCAATATTATCCATCGCCTGCGCCGCCGATTTAGCCCCCGGAATCGGAATAGTTTCTTTGCAGATGCACCAGTTGATTGCTATCTGCGAAACAGTCTTGTTTCTGAACGCCGCTATTTCTCGCAAACAGCCCAAAAGCGATCGCATTCCCGGCAATAATTGCTTGCACGCCAAACCTCGGATACCTTTAGGAATAGAGCCATTTTCCGAATATTTTCCAGTCAGCAACCCCAAAGCTAAAGGACTGTAAGCAATCAATTTTATCCCCAATTCATCGCAAACATCTTTCAATCCAAGTTCTGTTACTGGATAAGTAGAAAGTAGCGAATATTGCACTTGTAAAGTCACAATAGGAACTTGGCGCGAACTAAATCTTTGATGCACCCATTTCAACCGTTTCGGCCCGTAATTAGATAAACCCACTCCCTTGACCAATCCTTGCTCGTAAAGGTCTGCCAAACCGTCCAAAAGAGCCCCCTCTTGCCAAGGTGCATAATTGGCTGTAGACCAGTGCATTTGCACCAAATCCACATTCTTTCCGAGGCGGGAAGCCGAGGCTTTTCCAGCAGATATCATGGATTGTCGCGTCAGTCTCCAAGGATAAGCCGCTAATTTTGTCGCTATACAAATATTGTCTTGATTTGCACCTTGATATTGTTGGGAAAACTGCCCCAAAAGTTGCTCGCTGCGTCCGTTTAATTTCCCGGTTCCGTAGGAATCACCTGTATCAAATAAGGTGACACCATTGTTAACGCAAAGATTGAACGCGGCTTGCAATTCTTCGTCCATACTTTCATCGTAACCCCAGAGTAATCTGTTACCCCAAGCCCAAGTGCCGCAGCCCATTTTTGGTAATACAATTTTTTGATTAGTTGACATTTTTATTGATGATTAATGATTGATATTAGGGTAAGGTATACTGAACAAGTGACCGGGGATGCTCGCACTCGTTCGTCGTTACCAAAGTATCTCACCAGCCCCTCACACGCGAGCGGGGACGGCACTAGGAAGAGACTGAGGAATGATATTAATGATATTATTTTCGCTTACATCCAAACAATAATTTTCCGCTCTTAAGTGCGAGCGTCCCCGCTCGCGTAACCTTCACTCCCCGCTCGCGTAACCTTCGCTCCCCGCTCGCGTAACCTTCACTCTCCGCTCGCGTAACCTTCGCTCGCCAGCGCTGCAATATCACGATGTAACCGGATTTGATATGAGGACTTTTTACTTTTTAGATGTGGTTGGTGAGGGCGAAGGTGGGCTGTTTTTTGTAGGTTGATTGGGCTTAGCTTTGGGGTCTGGTTTGGCTGGGGGCGGCGGAGGAAAAGTTGCCGCGCGTCTCGGTATTTGTAGCGCTGTGCGGAATGCAGAAGACGGGAAGAAGGCGCTAAATTGAGAAAGTCGATCGCCCATTGGTTCGGGTGCATCTTCCCACAAGCTTTCGTAGTAGAAGAAAGCGGCACCTAAGCCGTATTGTTGGACTGCTTGCACCTGGGATTTAATTTGCCCTATCGCTACTGGACGATTTCTTAAACCTGTCATAATCCCAACTCCAGTGGGAATTTTTTGCTGTGCTTCTCGCATTTCTGGACGGTTAATCTTGTCCACAAATGATTCTAGATTGGGACGGTACACTTGCACGATCAGTTCGTCGGCAATATCCAAACGCACCCAAGCCAGCCAATCTTGGAGGTGATGTTTGTAAGCAAATTCGTAGTAATTGGGAGAAATCGAGAAAATTGCCTTGGGTTTTGCTGCTTTGACGGCTTGATTTAGTTGGGACATAAAAGCGGTGATTTTATTAGCTCGCCACTTCACCCATGCTGCGTCTTGAGAGTCGCTTGGAGGTGCTTTTTTGGTTTCTTTGGTATACAAAGCCACTGTGTATTCGTCATAGCCAAATTCTGAGGGCAAACTCATATGGTCGTCGAATTGGATGCCGTCGGCGTTGTATTGGGTGGTGATTTCTAGTACGAGTTCGGTAATAAATTTCTGGACTTCGGGATGAAAGGGATTGAGCCAAACTACTTCGCCACCTGCACCGTTTGATGTTTGAGTGCCGTCTTGTTTTTGTGTCAGCCAATCGGGATTGTTTAAGGCTAATTCTGAGGTGGGAGGAGTCATAAAACCAAACTCAAACCAAGGAATTACTAGCAGCCCTTGACGGTGAGCTTGAGCGACTAAATCTCCGATCATATCTTGTCCGTCTAACCCTCTATAAACAAAGGGTTGAATGTCTCTTTGCTGGGCGACTGGGCTGGGATACATTGCATAGCCAGAGTTCCAGACTACGGGATAGATTGTGTTAAAATTTAATCGCTTTAATTGGCTGACAGCCTCGGCTACTTTGCGCCTATCTCTGAGGATGTCTTTGTCGTTTGTCGTCATCCAAACTCCGCGAATTTCTTGGCGGGGTTGCTGGGCGATCGCGCCGATCGCATTATTGACCAACAATACTATAATGAATGAGAGGGCAAACAGCAGTGGGAACAAACGTTTAATCGATCGCGACCAACTGCGAGGAATGATCCGTAATGTCATAATTGTGAATGGTGAGTTAGCTATCAAACACACCCCGGCATAATTTGGTGATAAAATTTGGTCGCTCTACAGTCTACAGCCATTTGCGCTGAATGTGCGATCGTACAATCGCTGAAAATCTGCGATGTAGGCGGGGGGTAAGTGAGAGCATTTTGTCAAAAGTGCTGGCCAATCTTAATTACACACCGCCAGCTCTCCTGACCGGACAGTCCTGTCTGCGGAAGTGCAAGTGCTGTACAATATCGGGGAAAGGAATATTTCGATCGAACATCTGTAATTGTGAAAGATTTAGTCTTAATTGGCGGCGGTCACAGTCATGCTATTGTATTGAAAATGTTCGGCATCAAACCGCTGCCCTCCGTGCGGTTGACTCTGATTAGCGATGTCCTGTACGCGCCCTATTCGGGGATGTTGCCGGGACACGTTGCCGGGTTTTACGATTATGATGAATGTCATATCGATTTGCGATCGCTCGCCGAATTTGCCGGGTGTCAAATATTGGTCGATCGGGCGATCGCGATCGACTTTAACAAAAATTTAGTAATTTGTCAAACCAGCCCTCCAATTAACTTTGACGTGCTGTCTGTGGATATCGGCAGCACTCCCGCGACTATATCAGTTCCAGGTGCGGCAGAATACGCAATTCCAGCTAAACCCGTACCGGAGTTTTTAGCTAGCTGGAATCAGTTAATCTCTGCAACGCAAAACTATCC
The DNA here is from genome assembly GCF_020738785.1 of Microcoleus sp. PH2017_05_CCC_O_A. Classification (NCBI taxonomy): domain Bacteria; kingdom Bacillati; phylum Cyanobacteriota; class Cyanophyceae; order Oscillatoriales; family Microcoleaceae; genus Microcoleus; species Microcoleus sp. PH2017_05_CCC_O_A. The sequence goes on from NZ_JAEQCB010000080.1 coordinate 26,101, forward strand.
AAAAAAAACTGTACGAATCGCGATTGTTGGTGGCGGCGCGGGCGGCGTAGAATTAGCGTTGAATATGCAATCTCGTCTTGCGAAGGAAGAGGAAAGAAGGAAGAAGGAAGAAGGAAGAGGGAAGTCGGAAGAGGGAAGAAGGAAGAGGGAAGTCGGAAGAGGGAAGAAGGAAGAAGGAAGAGGGAAGAGGGAAGAGGAAAGAAGGAAGAAGGAAGAAGGAAGAGGGAAGAAGGAAGAGGGAAGAGGGAAGTTCGGCAGCGGATTTTGTAACGGATGGATTTTAAAGGAGAGAGGAAAGTTTAAGCAGGAAGAAGGATTAGAAATTCATTTGTTTCATAGCGGTGCTGAATTGATGCCTGCACATAACAAACGGGTTCGCCGCCGCCTGAAAGAAATTCTGATTAGTCGCGGCATTCAACTGCATCTAATGGAAAAAGTTAGTGCTATAGAAAAGCAAGAAATGATGGAAATAACATCCGATTCTCAATGCCCAATGCCCAATGCCCAATGCCCAATGCCCAATGCCCAATGCCCAATGCCCATTTACCAAATATACTGTGAATCTGGTTTGAAGATTGAGTGCGATCGCATTTTTTGGGTGACACAAGCATCCGCCGCCCATTGGATCGGAGAATCTGGTTTAGCAACTGACTCAAACGGCTTTATGCAAGTCAACGATTGCCTGCAATCAGTCTCTCACTCCAACGTATTTGGGGCTGGAGACATCGCGGCGATGGTTAATTATCCCCGTCCCAAAGCAGGGGTGTTTGCTGTGCGTCAGGGCAAACCGCTGTTTGAAAATTTGCAGCAGTTTTTATTGCAAAAACCGCTGAAACCCTTTGCACCGCAGGAGAAATATTTAGGCTTAATCGGTACTGGGAATAAAAGGGCGATCGCATCTCGCGGATCGTGGATGTGGGAATCAGCGCTACTGTGGTACTGGAAAGATTGGATCGATCGCCAATTCATGCAAAAATTCAGTAATCTACAATCTACCCAAAAACAGCAATAGTAAATCAAAATACATTCAACTATAATCTTCTCTTTTATTCTCTTACTCTGCGTACTCTGCGCTCTCTGCGGCTAATAAAAAAGTTCATTTAGTTGACAGTTGACCGCTTGACAGTTGACAGGTAAACACAACTACCGTCAGAGGAGCGAGTGATTTCGTGGTTTGACTGCTCTTCTATCCAATCAGTACACCACGAAAGCCAGCATTTTGTCAAGACACCTGCTACAGATACATATCAAATCTGCATGGGATTTCCGATATTATGGCAGCGGGCGCTTTGAAAGTGCGATCGACTGAAGGAGGCACCCTTGGCACCCAGGAGACAAACCCCCCGTGTAGGCGCGCGATCGACTTTTTTAAGTTTATTGGCACTTTCGCGGAACATTACAGCTCAAACAAAATCAAAACTACTATAGATTAGAATTGGGAATCGGGAATTGGAAATCGGGAATTGCTTCCCATGACAACTATCAACCATCAACTATCAACTGTCAACTATCAACTGTCAACTGACTAATGACCTATTTTCGCTCTGCTTTAATTTTGACATTAGGTTTTTGGCTGCTACCGATAGCAGTGCGATCGCAATCTGTCGTTCCGGCGAATGACGGCACTAATACTGTTGTCAATCAGGAGCAAAATCGCTTAAACATTAGCGGCGGACAACTGTCGGGAAACGGCGCCAATCTCTTTCACAGCTTCAGCCAATTTAATCTTAGCGAAGGTCAAATTGCGAATTTTCTAACTAATCCAAATATTCAAAATATTTTAGGGCGGATTTCCAGCAGCAATATTTCCGTCATTAACGGTCTGATTTCTGTAAGCGGCGGCAACTCAAATTTATTCCTGATGAATCCGGCGGGAATTGTCTTCGGTCAAAATGCCAGATTAAACGTGCCTGGTTCTTTTTTGGCTACAACTGCTACAGGTATCGGTTTCGGCGATCGCTGGTTCAATTCTGCTGGAATTAATGATTATAAAGCTTTACTGGGAAATCCCAATCAATTTAATTTTAATAACTCACAAGTCGGTGCAATTGTAAATGCAGGAAGTTTGGCAGTTGGCAAGGGTCAAAATTTAACTTTGCTGGGCGGTACAGTAATTAATAGTGGGCAATTATCGGCGCCGGCCGGTCAAATTACGGTGGCTGCTGTTCCGGGACAAAATGCAGTCCGCATCAGTCAAACGGGTAACTTATTGAGTTTAGAAATTACTCCATCTTTGCCGTCAGAAAAATCTGCGATCGCCCCTGCTGCTACTTTACCTCAGTTGCTGACGGGCCCAGGAGTAGCGTCAGCCACAGGTTTAACAACCAACGCACAAGGTCAATTGGTACTGACGGGCGGCCAAACAGTGCCGATAAATGCCGGAAGTGCGATCGTCTCGGGTACTGTAAATGTATTTGCCCCTGCTGGCCAGACTGGCGGCACGGTAAATATTTTAGGCGAAAAAGTCGGATTGTTCGGCGCAAATATTAATGCTTCCGGGACTAACGGCGGAGGTGTTGTGCGCGTCGGAGGCGGTTTCCAGGGGCTCGAACCAGTGTTAAATGCCCAGGTAACTTATGTTAGTCCTGATTCTACGATCGCCACAAACGCGATCGACCGCGGCAACGGTGGCACAGCCGTAATTTGGTCAGACAATACCACTGGTTTCTTCGGCAATATTACTGCTCGCGGCGGCACTGCCGCAGGTAACGGTGGCAGAGTCGAAGTTTCCGGCAAAAATGCTCTAACTTTCCAAGGAGAGGTCGATACCCGCGCGCCTAACGGGGCGATCGGCAATTTGTTGCTCGATCCGGCAAATATTACCATCGTCAGCGGTAACGGCATTCCCAGCGCGCGATCGACCGGCGGGGAACTCCAAGCCACAGGATCGCCCGCTGAAACATCGATCTCAGACGCGCAGTTGGAACAGATGGCTGCCGGCAGCAACGTAGTTTTAGACACTCCGGGCTACATCACCGTCCAAGACTTGCCCGACAACCAACTTTCACTGCAAGCGAGAACCGGAGACAGCGTAACATTTAGAGCGGGCGGAGTGTTTTTTGTCAACGATCCCAAGGATTTAATCGAAACTCAAGGCGGCAACATCAACATTTTTGCCAGCAGCATCTCTCTGGGGCGGCTGAATGCGAACGGTGGCAACATTGCTCTCACTGCTAGCGGCATTGACTTCAGGGGCGGCAACAATTCTGTCAGCAGTGCGGGGGGAACAATTAGCTTGCAACCCAACGACGGCAGACAAATTCGGATTGGCGGCAGCGGGGATAATTTAGGGATTTTGGACTTAACGGCAACGGATATCGCTGCTTTGGCAGGGGATTTTGGCTCGATCGCGATCGGGCGTCCCAACAGCAGCTCGATCGCGATCGTCACACCCATTACCTTCAACAGTTCGCTGACACTTCAAGGCAACTCTATCGCGATCGACAATCCCCTAAGAACGACTGGCAGCGCTAGTTTGACTCTCGATGCGTCCCAAACTGCGATCGGCGCAAACATTTCGACATCCGGCGCCGATCTCACTTTGACAGGCAACTTCTCCCTAAATGCTGATGTAGCTTTGAGCACTCAAGCTAGGGGCAACATTCTGTTCTCCGGCAGCCTAGACGGAACTCGCGCCCTTAGACTTGACGCTCAGAGAGTGCTGTTCGGCGGTACAGTCGGTCAAGCTGCGCCCCTAGCTAGTTTGACTGTCAACGGCCGGAGTACCGAGCTATCCGGTGCGATCGCGACTGCGGGCAACATCACTTTCAACAGTGCCGTCACAGTCGATCGCACCGCCACCCTCGCCGCCAGTACCGGCAATATCACTTTTGCCAATACCCTCGACAGCACCCCGGGCGGCGCAAATAATTTGACCCTGCGCGCTGGTGGCAACATTACTTTTGGGGGTTCCGTCGGTCAAACTCAGAGCTTGGGCCAGCTCTCGGCTGACGCTCCTAGCATCACGGCGACTTCGAGAATTACCGCGCGCAATTTGACCCTAAACGCCCGAGATCCCGCTACCCTCGGAGGGGACAACGGGGCGGGTTTACCAGCCGATATCAACGCAGGAAACCTACTCTTAGAGGGCAATTTAAGGACGGATGGCGGCAGCATCAACCTGCAAGCAACTCGCGAGGTGAGGACTGGCAATATTACCTCCAACGGCGGGAGCATTCGAGTTGAGGGAAATACTGTTACTGCCGGTACGATCGACTCCTCATCAGCAACGGGAACAGGCGGCGCGATCGCACTCAAAAGCAATACCGGCCCTTTAACTGCCGGCTCTTTGAACGCTTCGGGAGCGATCGGCGGCAATATTGACCTCACCTCCCAAGCCGGAATTTCCGCTCTCGATCTCACCTCCCGAGGCACTCAGAGAAACGGTGGCACCGTCTCCCTCAGCGCGACAGGTAACATTCTGTTGGGTTTTATCGATGCTAGAGGCGGCAAACAAGACGGCACAGGTGGCAACGTTGATGTGACAACCCTTGGTTTATTTCGATCGAACAATGTTTTCACCGACGATATATCTGGCAATCTTTCCAGCAGTATTTCTACCGCCGGAAGTGCCAGAGGCGGCGCGATCGCAATTCGGCACGGCGGCGGTAGCAATCGACCATTTGTAGTTGGCGGCGCGATCGACAATGGAACCAAGGGAAGCATTAATTCTGGCGAGGGAAACACCATTTTCCCCAATCTTGCTTTTGGGGAAACTTACACCCAAGGAAGTTTACCAAATCTGATTTCCCTAATCGCACCAACTCCCGCAGCAACTCCCGCACCAACTCCAACTCCCGCACCAACTCCAACTCCCGCACCAACTCCCGCATCAACTCCCGCACCAACTCCAACTCCAGTGTCCGTAAATCCTGAGCCTGGGCGATCGCTTCCGGCATCTTTGCAAGTAGAATTGCGATCGCCAAATCGAGACAAGCATTCTCCAATTAGCCCGGATATTTTCACTCCTTCTCGCAGATACGATCCGGCAGGCTCGGGAGTGTTAGCATTTGAGAGAACCTTCACTCGCGAGTACGAAAAACATCTAAAACTGCCCGCCAGAACGCCGATAACTAATATGTCGGTAATTTACGAAACTCTTCGCAAAAACGAACAAATTACCCGCGTAAAATCGGCAATCATTTATATGAATTGGGTCAGCGGAACCAACGGGGCAGCGAAAGAAAATAGTTCGGTGCTGGTGGCAAGTCGGAATTTATCTAATGTATTTCCTGCAATCAAAAACCTCACATCCGAGTCTCCTAGCTCCTTAGAAAAAAAGTTAGGAAAGAGCCTCCAACCAGCCGGCAAAGAAATTTCCGATGTTCCTAACGGGGAGCAGTTAGAATTAGTATTAGTCACAGCTAACGCTCAACCAATACGCATTTTAGTTCCCGCAATAACGCGCTGGCAGGTATTGCAACTAGCAGAATCCCTGCAAGCCGAAATAACTAATCCCAGAAGAAGAAACAGCATCAGTTATTTGGATGCAGCCCAAAAACTTTATCGGTTGTTAATTGCGCCCATAGTCACAGAATTGGCAGCTTTAAAGATTGACAATTTAATTGTAATTCCGGCAGCAGGTTTGCGAAGCTTGCCCTTTGCTGCCCTTCACGATGGCAAACAATTTTTAGTAGAAAAATACAGCATTAGCGTCATCCCGAGTCTGAGTTTGACGGATACCCGCTACCAGAATATTGCTGACGATGAAGTTTTGGCGATGGGCGCGTCGGTATTTCAAGATAAAGCGCCATTACCGGCGGTACCGGTGGAGTTAGAGTCGATCGCGCCGCCGACGCGCGGAAAATCATTTTTGAATCAAGATTTTACCCTCAGAAACTTGCAAGCTCAGCGGACAAATCATCCGTTTGGTATCATTCATTTAGCAACTCACAGCGAATTCCAGCCCGGGCAACCGACTAATTCTTACATTCAATTGTGGGATACTAAGTTGCTCATCACTGAAATGCCGAAGTTGGGGTGGAATGAACCGCCAGTGAATCTCTTAGTTTTAAGCGCGTGCAGTACCGCTTTGGGCGACGAAGAGGCAGAGTTGGGGTTTGCCGGTTTGGCGGTAGCTAGCGGTGCGCGATCGGCTTTAGCGAGTTTGTGGGAAGTCAGCGACGAGGGAACTTTGGGGCTGATGACAGGGTTTTACCGGCAGTTGCGCGCCCCCAGACGCGAGGGGAATGTGACGATTAAAGCCGAGGCTTTGCGGCAAGCGCAATTGGAGATGCTGCGGGGGCGCGTGCGGATTCAAGACGGGCTGCTGCGAGTCGAAGGGCTTGCTTTACCTCTAATTTTGCCTCCGGAAATTGCCGCGCGGGGCGATCGAATCCTTTCCCATCCCTATTATTGGGCCGCCTTCACCATGATTGGCAATCCCTGGTAATTGGCGATTAGTGAGGTACGTAGTTGGGCTTTAGCCCTCTTAGGTACGTAGTTGGGCTTTAGCCCTCTTAGGTACGTAGTTGGGCTTTAGCCCTCTTAGGTACGTAGTTGGG
>NZ_JAEQCB010000080.1:32661-58192 GCF_020738785.1 Microcoleus sp. PH2017_05_CCC_O_A
GCTTTAGCCCTCTTAGGTACGTAGTTGGGCTTTAGCCCTCTTAGGTACGTAGTTGGGCTTTAGCCCTCTTAGGTACGTAGTTGGGCTTTAGCCCTCTTATAGTGATTATAAAGCAAGCGAAGTCGCATCAAAAACTCCATTTACAAGTCATACCTCATCTTTCTGAGAAATGCTATAGTCTCGCAGGCAGAAACCAGTTTTTTTACAAAAACACTGGTTTATCGCCTTTAACAAGGGTAAAAAACCCGGTTTCTTTAGTCGGATTACATAATCCCTCTCCCCCTCTCCCCCTCTCCTCTGACTTCTAATCACCCCCGATCGAACTCAAATTATTTCGCAAAGTTTGTTCCTGCCGCTTAACCGCCGCCAACAATTCTGCATTTTGCAAAATCACCCCCACTTGATTGTTAAAAATTTTCATATAGTTTTGATCGCTTTGGTCGAAACTTGCCCGAAAACGCTCCGGCACATTTTCCTTAGATAATTCAATCGATTTATCCTCGCCATCCGATTTAATTTTATTAATTAACTGCGTCACAGCAATCAACTCCCCGTCTGGATTCCAAACAGGCATACAAAGCAAACTGCAAGTCCGATATCCGGTTTTTTCGTCCGTCTTTTTAGAAGTTTCAGAACCCGGATAATCATAAAGATCGAACGGTATATTTAGAGGAACCCCCATCTGGGCCACTTGTCCCACATAACCTTGCCCGATCGCCACACGCAACTCCAATAAATTACCATCTGGCAAAATAATTTTTGTCCACAATTGATTAGCATCTCTATCAATTACCCAAAAACTGCTGCGATCGGCATTCATCAACTCTTTAGCAGATTCCATCACACGTTGCAGAATCGAATCAATTTCTAAACTGCTTTGACTCACAGAACGAGTAGCAGCCATCAACGCAGCCGCAACTCTTTGTCCTCGGGCTGTTTTGTGAAAGGTACGGAAACTTTCTAAAATCATTTGAATCAAATTCGCATCTTCGGCAAACCGCTCTTCATCCAGTTTTGTAAACCCTTCCAAATCAATTTTTTCTGACAAAGACAAGCTGGAGCGATCGATTTTTTTGATTTTATTAATTAGCTGAATTACAGCTACTAAATTACCCTCGTCATTTAACAAAGGAAGTGTTAACATAGTATAAGTTCGATAGCCATTTTTGATATCTAATGCTTTTGCCGTTTCCGAACGCGGATCGTCATAAAAATCAAACGGAATATTAATACTTTGTTTCGTAGACGCCACATGACCGACAATTCCTTTATCTGCCGGAACGCGAATTTCTAGCGATCGATCGCCCTCAGCATCGGCTTCAGCAATAATCGACCAAAACTCATTTTTTTCTTCGTCTAGCAAAAAAATGCTAGTGCGATCGGCATTCAAAGACTTACCCATTTTCAAAGTAATCGATCGCAAAGTAGCATCCAGAATATCATCAAAACCCTGACCGTCCATCACCTGATTTAGCATTGCCAGAGTTTGGCTGACCACATTTTGCGGGTGGTCTTCCGCCTGCTGTTTCATCGCCGCAAATTGCCTCGCATTGTGCAGTGCCACCCCGACTTGAGTGTTAAAAATTTGCATATATTTTTGACTGTTAGCATCGAAGCTGTCTTGAAAGCATTCCGGCGCTTCCGGCCAAGTTTCCGGGTCATATTCTGGAAAATCTCCCGGTCTTCTTTTGTTAATTAATTGAGTGACAGCCACTAATTCACCGTCAGGACTGCAAACAGGCATACACAGCAAACTGCAAGTACGATATTTTGTTTTTTGGTCAGTTTGTTTCGCGGTTATTGATTCGGGATGTTCGTACAAATCGAAGGGAATATTTACAGGTTTGCCGCTGTCAGCAACTTGACCCGCAAAACCTTGTCCGACTTCGATCCGGAGTTCGCGAACCGAGCCATCTTCAAAGCGGATTTTTGTCCACAGTTGCCCTGTTTCGCGTTCTAACAGCCAAAGAGTGCTGCGATCGGCATTCATCAATCTTTTAGCAGCTTCCATCACTTTAGTGATAATTTCTTCCGAATCTAAGCTGCTTTGAGAAACCGATCGCGTTGCTTCCGTCAGAGCTTCCGAAGCTTGCAATCTTTGAGTTAACTTATAACAAGATTGACACCTTTCCAACAACCGCTGAATAGCTGGAACATACTCTCCAATCAAAGTGCGATCGACTTCTGTAAACCCTTCTATATCGACTTTCTCAGAAAAAGTTCCTGCCGGATCGTGCTGTTGTTTTAACTTGTTGACCAACTGCACAAAAGCAAATATATCTCCCTTTTCATTTAACATAGGTGAGGTTAAATTGCTGTAAAGTCTGTAACCAGTCTTTTTATCTTGCTCTTCCACGACATCGGAATACCAATTTTCCGATAAATCGCTGGGAATGCTGACAGCTTTTTTATAAATAGTCACTCTGCCTGCTGTTGGATTGTTTGCCATAATTTGAATCTTTGTCGAACTGCTGTTTGTAGTTCTGGCAATAATCGACCAAAGTTCATTTTTATCTTTATCTATAAAAAATATGGTAATGCGATCGACACTCATCAATTCCCCTAGTTTAATAGTAATCGAACCCAAAATTTCATAGAGTACATCCTCAAAATCTCTGCCTTCCATACTGTTGAGCATAGATAGGACTTTGTGTTCTTGATGGGCAACTAATTGTTTAAAGTTTGGTTGGAGAGCAGCCAAAGCTTTTTTCGTCCAATTTCGATTAAATACAGAGGCATAAATTTTATTATAAATGCTTAAAATCCCCCCTCTTTTCACAACCAAACCAGACAATCGCAGTTCCATTTGTTCGAGGCTTTCATCAGCCGGAATTTTGGCTTCGCTACACGAATCAGAAGCAATTAAAATTTGCTGGTAAATTTTAAGCAAATTTTCGGTACGCTGTCCGCTTCTGAGAATGCGATCGCGAATTGTTTTCAAATGTGGCGGTTCGTCTTGAACTTCCCAATTATCAATAATTTGCGTCTGGACTAAATTCTCCACCCAATCTGCGATTAAAGATTTATCCTGAGGAATTTTTGCCGGGAAATTTTCGGCTTGTTGCCAAATATAGTTGCAAATCTTTTGAGTTAAAAACGGCTGTCCTCCCGTCCAAATCAGTACATTTTCTACAACAGACTCAGGATAGCTAACTTTCCCTGCTAAACCTTGTACCAAAGGTTGAGCTTCGTGCAGTTTAAAGCCATACAATTCGACAGCGCGACCGAGATTAAAAGGCGTACAGTATTTATCTTGAATCAAGTCCGAAGGAGTCGCAACCCCCAGCAAAGCAAAAGTCAGGCGATCGAATTCATGGCAAGCACGAATGAAGGCAAAAAAGTCATCTGCCCGAAAATTTAAACTCAAAATACTGTCTATTTCATCAACAAAAATTACAATTTTACCCTGAATATTTTCGAGTAAAACTTGTTCAATAAACTCGCTTAGGCGCTGTACGGGCGGCAAAAATTCTCGCTCCCGCACCCACGATCTCAAATTCAAATCTAGCTTAAAACTGGTAACTAAACGTCTAATAACCCCCGCATACCACTGATCGGGATTGATATCTTGAGAACCGATTTTAGTTAGATCGATCGCCGCACAAGCAATACCTTCTGCTTGCAATTTGTGCATAGTTCGCACGCGCAAGCTAGTTTTACCCATCTGGCGAGAATTCAGCACGTAACAAAACTCGCCATTTGTTAAGCCTTGATAAAGTTCAGAATCCGCTTGTCGCACTACATAAGTGGAAACATCTAGAGGCAAATGTCCACCAACTTTATAAGTATAGGCTGAGCTTTTTTCTTGATACATAACCTGTTTTCAATGAGTAGAATACACAGCCGATCGCCATTTGAGAGCCTAATTACCCTTCAATTTGTCCAGATTGACTTAAAAGACGCTGCAATGCTTCAAAAGCACGGCGCGCCAAATTGAGTTCAACAGTAACTTTTTCTCGCTGAAAAATCACGCGATCGCGAATTTCCAGCGCCGCCACCAAAACTTCATAATCCTCCCCATTCATCAAACCGTGAGCGAGGAATGTTTGAGCCAAAATAGGCGGTTCTTGAATTTCAAAATTAATCGAGTGGTGTTCAGCTACCATCCGCATCACTGATTCAGTAATAGATCCGATCGAACAGGTAGCGAGTTCAAAATTACCTTTTTCGATCATTTCTGATGCTCTTACCATGTAAACCTGAATATCGTATAGATCGTGCTGGCGATAGTCATAGGAAGGTTGCATCATCTCTTCTTCGGAAGTCTTTTGACTTTTTGACTCAGGAGGACGCGGTTTTAATGCTGCAAGGACAGATTCTTGAGCCGTACAAATAATCAAGTCTATTTCTGGATTTTGAATAAATTTTTGCCAGTCATAATCCCTCGACTTTACTAACACTTGATAACCTTGCTGGCGATATTTATCGGCAATATCTGCAATTTCTGTTGCTTCTAATTTTTCTATGGCTGCTATCATTGATTTAGCTCCATCGGCTCGGTTGGTAGGTCAATTTTAACATAGATAAATTCTTGGGCCGCAGTCAAAGCTTCAGCTATCAAAGGAGATATTGCAGTAAAATCGACGAATTCCGTAAGTTTGCGCCGTTTTACTGTGAGGTCGGTAACTTGTCTGTCATCAACGTAAACTAAAATCTTCATCGCATCTACAATCGGCTTGATAATGTTATCTAAATCAGATATTTGAGTAATGCAATAGTGAGTGATGATGACTTGAACTGGTTCGCTAGTTGCTGACATTCCTATTGGCATAGCTTCGGCGGCTATTTGACCGACTTTGGCTTTCCACTCTTGAAGTTTTGCTCGGTTATTTGTTTGTAGAGAAACTGGCGAACCAGTGACGATAAATTCAAACGGAATCAATTATTTTTACTCCTCTTGGTGATAATATTTTAATCGATCGCCCGAAATAACTCCCCGTTCACCGCAATCCCCTTTCCTGCAAAAGCGCCTGTGCCCAACCAACATCATCGTCCTTCAGTCGCGGCACAGGCTGCTGAGCATAGTCGATCGACAAATCAAATCCCGCTCTGTCATACACACCGCTGAACAAAGCTTGCAAATCCACCTGAAATTCTGTATCTCCCGGCTGCAATGGCAAGAAAAATGGTGGAATTTCTTCTCGTACCGTAAAAGCATACAATTGAGCTTTTGGACGGCGATTTGCCCTGCTAATTAAAATGCGATAATCCGTGTTAGTCCCGCCAGTTACAGGCATTTGTCTCCCGGCCCTGAGCAAGTCAATTTCTACTAAATGAGAGGCACTTCTTAACACTTCTTGTCGCTTGTTTTCATAGGCCTCTCGACCTTTCCCAGTGCGTTTGTTTTTCGGCGAAAGAATTTCTATGACTGTGATTACCCGATTTGTACCTACCTCTCGGAGTTCTAAATAGCCTTCCCTAGCTTCTTCCAATATTGGTACCGTAACTGTCATCGGTTCAGAATGGGGCAGCGTTGCAGTCATAACAGATGGGCTGGCGGTGGACGGGCGATCGAATACTGTCACGTCAGGAATTGCCAACAAATCGCTATCTTCGGCCTCGCTCAAATAAATCCGCTTTTCAATTGCCGCCCGGTATTTCGGGCGCAGCGCAGGCCCGATCGCATCGGCGATCGCCGTAATTAAGCGGTGATGAACTTCCGGCCAAAATTCAGGATTTTCTAAGTAAGGGTCTACCCCTGGAAATGGAGACGGCATTTTATTACCTCCCGCAAGAGTTTTGTAAGTTAGATGAATCTTAAATACATTTTAGTCGATCGCCAAAATACTGACGGTACAACTCAAAGCGCACAGTTACCTCATTTCCCCGCAACTGCACCAGCCCCAAACTGTGCAACTTAAACGCCAGCACAGATTCTAACTCTACAGGTTCATTAGCTGCTACTACCCTACTAAAAGCCACTGCTAACTCCTGATGTTCTTGCAAATTCCACAAATGACGGCGCAAATGATCGCCGTAAATTCCTGCTTCAGTAGGAGCAAGTTCTAAAAGTTCATCTAAACTTTCCTCTAAATCTTTTTGTTCTTTGGCAGAACCTGAAAATCGGCGATTGAAAAGAGCAAATTCTTGAGCAATGTGATATAAAGCTACCCGCACCAAATACGGATGACCGCCCACAATATTCATCAATTTTTCCACCATATTTATTTGCCAATTCAGCCCGTGCCTTCTCGCTAAATCAGCCACTTGTTCGGCGCTAAACTCGGACAATTCTATTGGCAAACCCACATTGAAAGGCGATTGATTCACGTTCAGCGGAATGTAAACTTCTGTTGAATGCACCACTACCAAACGCAGTTTTGCCCACAGTTCGCTGTCGCTGTCGCCATATCCGGCTTCTTCATACCAGGCCCTTAGCAGCCCAAAAAAATCATCGGCAATTGTAGGATACTGAAAAACGCGATCGACCTCATCCAATCCCAACACCAGCGGTGCATTGTTTCCCGACAACAAACAATCTTCAAAATAAGCCGTACAATTATCTTTACTGCCGTAAGTATCAGTCCAATAATCGTCAATCTGGTGAGGCAACCGCAGCTTGCGCGTAATTTTGTTGCAGAACCACCTCAGCAGTGAATTGAGATTGGCAAATGACGCAGCATCTGCGTGTTGAAAACTCAGAGGAACAGTGCGATAGCCTTGTTCTTTTGCCTGATAAAGAATCCTCGCCATTAACGAAGTTTTGCCCATTTGTCTCGGTGCTTTTATCCTAATTAAAGTTCCCGGCTGCAAAAGTTCCTTGTAACACTGAGCTTCCCAGGGAACGCGATCGACATAAAAAGCCGAATCCAGCCTGACTTGTCCTTGGGGAATCTGCGGCTCTGCGGCGGGTGATGGAGGATTTGAAAGCGGCAGAGTCCGAGAAATGGTTACAGTCTGAGTCGCAGTTTTAAGGAATGAATGCTCTGGCGCCAGCAGGTTTAAATTAACTATAAATCCTGCGGATATGTCATCTTCTGTATCTGTTTGCGATGTACCTGCTGGCTGTACTGTGCTTTCCCCAGCGACTATTTCTAAAAGCATTTGGTTGATTTCTTGTAGCAGTAGTACCGTGTCAGCCGGCGATGTCCACTCGCGCTGCTGAGTATCGTTGATGTAGTTCCGCAAGTCATGGTTTAGCCGTATGCTGGGAGGATAATTGACTCGAATTGGCAACACGGCAGGCGCCGGATTTTGCCGTCTGTAGCGCAATTCTTTGATTTTCCGCAATTCTTCCATAACTATTTCACTAACTGCTGTTTCCCCGGACAGCAGCAATAAAAAATAGTCACACTGTTCTAATTGAAAGTCAATTTGAGAAAGCCAGTTTTTTGCTGATTCGCGATCGGGATAAACCGCCCCAATATTGGCAGCGAATACTTGGTGTCCCGTTGCATTTATGCCTTCGGCAAGCTCCAGTGCCAAACTCAGATCGGGTTCTTGGTTGCAATAGCTAATAAAAACTCGTTTTCCGTGATTTGTCCCATTTCTCGGTTCAGTCTGGGAAGGCTGTTTTAGATGTTCTGCCGATCGCATTTCCTGCCGCGCGATCGATCGAGCTATGGCTCCTCGCACGTTCTTTTTTGTAACTTTCTCTCCCAAGATACTTGACAGCTTCTGCCACAGCTTGTATCCTACATCTTTTTCGACATATTCCGGGTTTAATGGGTAAATCTGTTCATAGGTTTGTCCTTGCCAAGTCCCGATAAAAACCTGCCTTTCCAAATCGTTGAGGTGTTTGCCAGTTTTGAGGTGAACTGAGTTTTCTATAAATTCTAAAGCTTCTTGAATATTCATTTTTCTACTAAGGTATTTCGATTGTAGATTGGAGATTTTAGATTTTAGATTTTAGATTTGGGAATCACTGATGGCGATCGGGGTTGGGAGCTTGCCTGCTGTAGGTTCGTTTTAGAAAAAAAGTCCCACACTTCCTTGATAGCAAGAATTTTTATAAATTGTATAGCCTCGCGGGTCAACATTCAAGCCAGCAGCCGAGCTGAGGGCTTGCACGGCAAATTCCGAGTCGAGTTAGCTGCTCCTTCGCTTTCCTGAGGTTTTATGAGTTTTTATGAGGTATTGCGGTAGCTCCCCAATCAGCGGGAAATTGCTGAGGCGCAAAAACTGTCAAACTTATGAGCTTTTCTGGTTGCGATCGCCAATTGCGATCGGTGACAATAAAAACCAACAGCCAGTCGATCGATTTTAGATTTTAGATTTTAGATTTTAGATTGACTGCACAAATGACTTCTTGGAAAAAAAAATACTCCTCTGACAGACTAATTGCAAATATGCAATAGTTCGCAATCACCCGCCATCAAGGTAACTACAAATGTTGAACCCCACCACAGTCATCATCAGTTCCTTAACTGAAAGCTTAAAAGCCGGATACCGAAACACTTACGGGAACATTAAATCTGACAGCGCCAGACTTATCGAACAGGTTGTCAGCCTAGCTTTAGAAAACATTGCCAGCAGCGACGCTCTTTATCACAACGTCGAACATACAGTTCTTGTCACCTTAGTAGGGCAAGAAATATTGCGCGGTAAATACCTGAGCGAAGGAAACATCTCCCCAGAAAATTGGCTGGAGGCGATCGTTTCTTGGCTGTGTCACGATATCGGTTACGTCAAAGGAATCTGCCCTCAAGATCAACAAAGCCAAAGATTGTATGCGACAGGCACTGACAACAATACAATTTATCTAGAATCGGGTACAACTGATGCTAGCTTAACTCCCTATCATATAGACAGGGGTAAAATGTTCGTACAAGAACATTTTTTCGGTCACGATTTGATTGATTCGGAGGCTATTATGCGTAATATTGAATTGACTCGCTTCCCCGTACCGAACGACGAAGAACACTCTTGTACTGGCAATTATCCCGGCTTAGTGCGGGCAGCAGATTTGCTCGGTCAACTCAGCGACCCCCGCTACTTACAAAAAATACCGGCGCTGTTTTATGAATTTGAAGAAATAGGTAGTAATAAAAATCTAGGCTACTGCCATCCGGCAGATTTGCGATCGGGCTATCCCAAGTTTTTTTGGAATGTTGTATATCCCTACATTCAAGAAGGATTGCAGCATTTGAAAATGACTGCTGGGGGTCAAGAAATAATTGCCAATCTTTACGGAAATGTGTTAACAGTAGAGAAAGAAATTGCCTCTTGTGCTGCAACTTCGGCGGTAAAATCTACGCCAAAGTTACTGGCTGATGTTCGCGGGTTTCAATTTCTGAATTTCCAGCGGTTTCGGGGATTGCCTGACAGTTTTAGTCAGAGGAATAAAAAAAACATGAAAAGTTTGTTTGTAATTGGCAATGGGTAATTGGGCATGGGGCATGGGGCATGGGGCATGGGGCATGGGGCATTGGCCTTCCCAGGGCATTGGGGATTGGGCATTGGGCATTGGCCTTCCCAGCGCATTGGGCATTGCGGATTGGAATTGGTAATTAGTAATTGCTTCCAATGACTGTCAACTGTCAACTGTCAACTGTCAACTGTCAACTGTCAACTGTCAACTGTCAACTGTCAACTGTCAACTGTCAACTGTCAACTGTCAACTGTCAAAATGTCGCCAAATTGCTTGATAACATACGTGCCAAAAATACATAGCCAAATTCAGAAGAGCTAATAACTTAGTGCCATCTTCTAACATAGCGTGTGCTCCTAGACTACGAGTGTCTATAATATCCTCAAACCGCGAGATAGCAAATAAGAGGAATGCGGCGATTAAGGGCAGGTAAGGAGTGGTTTTGATGTATCGCCAAAATTTAATTCCGTAAAGGAAAACGCCACTACCATAACACAAATAAATTAATTTCTTAGATATTCCCAACTGAGAAAGAATCAAAGTCATCCGAAACCTGTCATCCAAGAAAAAGACTCCCAGCAGTAAAGCGCTAAAAAAGAAGAATATTGCCGATCGACTGCGGGGGTCTTTTTGGCGCAGGAGTCCGAATGTAAATGCACAAATTGCGACTGGGATGCACCAGAGGACTTCGGAAATTCCGGTGAAAAGGCCTTCGTAAGGGAACCAGAAATTAAAAGGATCGCTAAAGAGGCGTTCAACTCCGTCTCCCTGGTTGTTGAGTTTGGCGTATAGGCTCAGTCCGCCTAAAATTAGGAGAGCCAGAGTGTTGAAAATGACTAAAAATGGTACAGTAAAAAAGTGTTTCTTGAGCTTTTCTAAAAGATTTGAAAAGTTGGGAATTTTATCGAATAAAGGCAGATGCTTCATATGGTTTTTCCCAGGTATAGAGTTTGTGAGACTATTTTATATTTTTAATTTTAGATTGGCAATGATATCATGTCCGATCTATTGACCCCAATAAGTAAGGCTTGTAGTGCGGACTTCAGTCCGCTCAATATTGCGGACTGAAGTCCGCACTACAAACAGTTGTTCTCCTTTTTCATCGGCAGCCAAACGACGAATGTAGTGCCGCTATCGGTTGGATATAAATGAGCTGCACTAGATGGCAGCCATTCCGGATTTACTGGGGAAAATACTTGGATTTCTCCTTGCATTTGGCGGACTAAATCGCGGGCGATCGCCAAACCCAATCCTGTGCCGGGAATTTCTGTCTGGGCTTTTTCTCCCCGGTAGTGTCGCTCAAATAAATGCTCTAAATCCTGGGGGGGAATGCCGGAACCTGTGTCGCTGACTGCAACTGCTATGGCAGGTAAGGGGCGGTGGTTCGCTTCGTAGCTTACTTTAATATAAATTTGGCGGCCGGCGGGGGTATATTTCAAAGCATTGTCAATTAGGTTGCTCAAAACTTCGCGCAAAGCTCGATCGCTCGCCGAGACTGGTGGTAAATCCGCCGGAATGTCGGCTAGCAATGACAGATGCCTTTCCGATGCGATCGCCTCGGCGGAAATTAACAGCGGTTTTAAGACTTCTGTCACTACACAGGATTCGTCCAAATTGGCCACTGGTAACAGCGACAGAGGAGAATGCTGGATTAATTCGATATTAGAAGTTGCTGTTTCTGAAGTGCCTGATGGGAGTCTGAGATTTGCTTCGCCGGTATCTACTGTGCGATCGAACTGGCCGAGCAATTCAGAGAGCCGATCGCTCTCTCGGACAATACTATAAGCCACATTGCGATTTTTGTCTTCTGGTACCAGCCTGCGCGCTAACAGTTTGCCAAAAGTTCGCAACGCTGTCAGCGGACTCTTGAACTGGTGCAGCAAGTTGTGCATCGTGTCATAAACCTGAGCCTGGATTTGCCGGGAAGATCCCAATTCCTGATGCATCCACTGCGATCGCTGGTCTAAAATGCAGGCTAGGGCCAAGGTGCGAGCAATTTGTTGGATCTGAGCCTCCTCTCGATCGTTCCAAGCCCTGTCTTCCCTACCGCTGACCAGGAGTCCCAACACATTCCCCGGGCCTTGGCACTGATTGGAACTGTTTTCAAAACCCGGCAGTGGCTCGGGTGCGATCGCACCCACGGTTGATGCTTCCACAGCCAAAGCCGGCGCAGCCAGCCGCCGTGGCATTGGTTTCACTGTCGAGCTTGAAGCCGGTTCGAGCCTCAACTCCTGATTTTCTGGTTCGACTGAGGTTTCTGGGTAAACTGCGATCGGCACTAACTTTGCCTCGCTGCCTTCTACCAGCTCTTGTGTCAGGTATACTGCGCTGAATGTCGCACCCAAACTGACGGCGATCGCCACCTGCGATCGACAAAGCTTGACAAATTCTGAACTGGCTGGCATTAACATGAGTGCCACATTAAGATATTTTACGGAATTTTAACTAAATTACAACTGCTCAGCCGCCGATTACAGATTGGAGACTGCTAAATTTCTAGTCTGTGGGCTTTGATGGCAGGCCGATCGGTTCCAAGGATTCAGCTTTCACAAACAAAAATTGCTTTAAAGCCCCGTCTGCATAGCTTCCACAGAGTCCCAAACTTGGCTGCTGCCGGAACTTGCGGCCCTCCCTACCACAACCGCTGCACTTTTGTTGATCGGCACGAATGTTAAGATTATGTCGATATATTAAAAACAGTTGAAGTTTAGAGCTAGAACGGATATACTGGCCTCGGATTTGGTAGCTATGATTACCTAAAAATTGGATCTAAAGCCAAGTCCGATCGGGACAGCTTTGATGATTGAATCATGTATTGTTGATTCGCCAGATGTAAAAATCCGGTCTCAACTCTATAATCCAAAAAATCTGAGATAGGTTGGGGCATCAACCTAGGATGCTCGGCAATATCAGACAAACTGTGCTTGAGAAAAGCTGTTTGAATCCAGAATCCCCATGTCTTTATGGCTGGGGAGTATGTCAAAACCTGTCTGCTCATACTGTCTGCTCACACTGTCTGCTCACAGAGGAGGTAAAGAAATTGGCCAGGAGACGCAAGCGCAAAAGTCGCCGCCGACAAGAAGGACGCAGAATTTTAGAGTGTGTGCCTCAATATAGCATCGAGAGCGGCGAAGATAAACCCGTAACAGCGGCTCGCAAGTTCATCCATGCCGAAGGCATTGCTCCCCCAGCTTTACTGTTGGTCAAGCGTAACGAGCATACCACCGACAGATACTTTTGGGCTGAAAAAGGTTTGTTCGGAGCCCAATACGTAGAAGAGAACCATTTCTTGTTTCCCAGCTTAAAGGTGATGCTGGAAGCAACCGCAGAAAAAATTCCTGCGGTGTCCGCCAGTCGCGCATAGATCGAAATGTTTAGATCAAAACATTGACACCAATGTTTTTCTAGCTCTTTTAACAAAAGCGCGAGAGTTCTCATTGTCTGGAGAGTGCCAACTGAAATTTACGCGAAAAATCCTTGGGAAGTTAAGGTAGAAGGAGCCATCGCAACAGTATAGATCGTCAAGAAAGGGCGATCGGCACAATTGGCACTCTCAGGATAATGGTTTTTTTTGACTCTGCCCAAAAACGCATACAAGCCCGGAATCGAGTCGCGAACCACTCCAAATTTTAGACGAAAATTAAAGCTCCCAGATTCATCTGTAGAATAAATCTAAAATCTAAAATCTCACAATCTAAAATCGTTTGACCGTGCCAGATACATTTAACCCAGCAAATCCAAGACTAAGCCCGAATTAGCTGTGTATGGCAAGACGCGTGAAAGCTGCAAGCTCTCCCGTCAAGGAGGTATCTCTCAAAGCTTTCAACAAGATATTGAAAGCGCCATTTAAATCTCTGTCCACACTTTGAACAGGTTTGTGATGTGTATTATTCGGTTATGTCTACTACAAAACTGCCATATTTAACAGCTTGATGCTTCAACATTTGCTGAAAACGATAATGACTCAAAGTGACCATCGCCCTAGCTGTTTTAATCGCTAGAGCGTTTTTTATTCCCGCCCTACACTACCAGCTTTTACCCAATTATTCAATAAGTTTCTAGAAAATCATTTACTTTGCATCAACAGTCGATCGAACTTTCGGGCCAACTAGAGAACTGCCAGCAGCAATCCTTTTGTCGGCTCGAAGTCGAAGCACGGCATCTAGCATATCAAAAAAACGTTCCGCGCCAAACTTTTAATCTTCCAGGGGTTTCAAATTTAAAGCTTTTTGCATAGTTGCTAGCTCGTCGCGGTGAGCTCTGACAGTAACAAAGCTTTTAGTTGGGCTTTCCGAGTCAGCAACTGATTCGAGTTTTAGAAGGACTTGCTCGGAACGTCCGGCTTTTTTCCAGTAAAATACTCCCGTCAACGGCGACAGCAGTACCAAACCTAGGAAAATTTGACCTTGCTGTGGTACTAGCATTCCCAAAACCAGTCCCAAGCAGAGAGCGCCGCCTGCACTCAACAGGGTTAAAAAGATAGCTAGAAACCAACTCGGCCGCACAAAACCCTCAAAGGTGACTTTATAGTTGGGGGCATCAACGGCTGCAACTCGGTAAGCCCTAGAAGCAAAATACTCTTGTAGCTGGGTTAACAGTAACTCTTGGGCGCTCTCGGAAGCAAGCTTGACTTGTTCGATGCGATCTTTGACTGAGGCCTTGATGAAGAAAAACAAGCCAACAGCCAACAGCAGCGTCATCACAAAGGTTGAAGAAAGAACAGTAGTATCCATCGGTAGAAGTTTGTGTAAGTGAAATTATCTACTATGACTTTACATAAGTTTACAGAAGAAAGCGATCGAGGACTTACGCAGACACTTTTTAACCCAAATTCTCGCCAAGCTTTCTAGCAATGCGTTTTTCTCCCCATCACCCAATTCCCATATCTCCCCATCATCCTTAATTCTCAAGTGACAATGCGTAAGTCCTGACGTAGTGAATCGCTACTCTAATCGCTGTGCGGCGGCGATGCTGGCAAAGCGAAGGCAATCGGACAATTCGCTTTGCTAGTAGCACCGCATCTCAAGGGTTTAGGCATCCGATTTCAACGCCTGCTAACCCGTGTGACCAGTTTCCAAGGCACGGGGACGACGGCCAGACGCGCCGTTTCCCTGACCGATGTACTCGTGCCACAGACGAGCCAGGTCTTGAGCTTGATGCCGCCACTCAGGGAGGATTTGATACATCCGGCGGGGGCGGCCGCGTCCTTCTACTTTTTTCCAGTAACCGGTAATGACGGCTTCATCTTCGAGAAATTTCAAAGCGCTGTAGAGGACGGTATCAGAAAGTCGGTAGATGGGGAATTCCCTTTCTAGTTGTCCGATGAGTTCTGTACCGTAGGAATCTCCGCGCAATAACACCGAGAGAATGTAGCACACTGCCAGTTCCTTGTTTAGATAAACAGGAGGTGGGTCTTGAAAAAATTGATAGATATGTTCAAATTTCATCTGTCTTGTCCGCTGGAAACTCTCGTGATACCGTCAGGTTAACGGGAGAGGAAAGCGGGGCGGGGTGTGCCGCTTCCTAAGGATTAAGTGGGAATGGGGGAAACAGAGGTGCAGTATTTCCCCAGTTGTGTTGATAGCCGGAACTGTTGTGCTGCACTTCGGTAATGTTTGCTTGCGCCAAGGTTGAGGAGCGCTCACATAACTAGGGTAACTTTACTTTCTCTTCCAATCTATCGCAGCGACTATTGCCAAGTGTGCGATCGCACGGAAGAGTTGCACTTATTTCGGGGGTTAGTGTTTTAACTCAAACTCAGAAGTCGCAACCCCCAAACCCTCTGCGTTCCTGGTTTGTGGGCTATGGTTTGTCAGAGTTCGCCGGCTTTTTCGGGCAGAAATTTTGCCTTTAAACCGGACTCAGACCTAACATGGCGCGCAGTGTAAAAGTTAGAAACACAAAAGTCGCTACAATCGAAGTAATCAGGGCGATCGCAGTTGCCGGTCGATCGAGCAGAGGTTTGAGTCGCTCGAACAGGAAAAAAAAGATTCCCAGACACACAGTAATCAAAAAACGAGGGTAGCGAGAGATGTTATTAATGAAATCTTGCATGAGCACCGGTGGGGTAAAGTGTTACAGCTCGATCTTTGACTGGTAACACTTGTGAGCGAGTTAGACAATTTTGGCACAGCCGGAGCTAAATCTGCCGATCGGGCGATCGGTCATTTTTCAAGGGCGATGCTAACATATATAATTCTAACGAAAAGTTTTGTGAGAGCGATCGGGTCTGAGTCTGTTCAATGCCGGAACGCGACCTCCGTTCAACAGTTGACCGCTTGACAGTTGACCGCTTGACAGTTTGAGAGCGACCTCTACCTATAAGTCCGAGGATTGGAGTAATGAATAGTCTGATTTTAATTTCTCCCTCAAAGCGTTCCGGCTTTCAACCAATTCTTTCTGGTAACGAATGAGAGAAGTATTTCTATTCAGTTGTAGTTGTGAGTTGTAGTTGTGATAAATATTATAGGGCTGTTATTTCTACCTAAATGTCTGCTGCCGCACCTTCTTTCGTCTTGCCGCGTCCATTTCTGAAATGGGCTGGAGGCAAAACAAGGTTGATTGGACAATATCAACCTTATTTTCCTAAAAAGTTCACCACTTACTACGAGCCTTTTTTGGGCGGCGGAGCCGTATTTTTTTACTTAGCACAACAGCACCCTTCTGTGCAAGTTGTGTTAACAGATATTAATCCTGAGTTGATTAATGCTTATCGCTGTGTCAGGGATAAAGTTGAGGATCTGATTGAGCTTTTGTTAGAGCACGCTTCAGAGCACAGCAAGGACAATCCAGCCTATTATTACTCGGTGCGATCGCGATCCTACAACACAGATACAGAAAAAGCAGCACGGCTAATCTACCTCAATAAAACTTGTTACAACGGCCTCTACAGAGAAAACTCCAAAGGTGAATTTAATGTTCCCATAGGCAGATACAAAAATCCTAACATTTGTCAACCAGAATTATTGCGATCGGTCTCATCTCTACTCGAGCCAGCTCAAATTGAAGTGAGAAAATTCGATCGAATTTTAGATTTTGCTACAAGCAGCAAAGACTTTGTTTATTTTGACCCGCCTTATTATCCTATCAGTTCTACTAGCGATTTCACAGCTTACAGCCGCGAGAACTTCAAACAAGCCGAACAGATAAAGCTTAGAGATGTTTTTGCAGAACTTGCCCAACGGGGTGTCAAAATTATGCTGTCTAATTCTAACTGCGATTTCATCGATAAAATATACAGCGATGCTGAAGCTTTTAAAATAGCTCATCTCCCTCAGCAAATTGAAATATCAGCGTCTAGGGGAATTAACTCTAAGAGTTCCAAGCGCGGCAAAGTCAAGGAATTATTAATAAGTTCAATTTAACTAAACACCAAAATCCACTCTCTATCTAGTCGAAGTTGAGTTAGTTAGGTGTAGGGTGCGCCGCCACCGAAAATCCCTCAAGAAAAATTGATAATGTAACCGTTCCACACCTGTGATTGCACGGCCTGTGGAAACAAACCCATTTTTGGATAGCAATGCTTTTCGTCGATATCAACCACAAAAAGTTTAGAAACAGTGTCAAAAAATTGGCAAAAAAAAGGAATTATTACCTATTGACTTGTCTGGACTTTAGGTGGTATATTTTAGATAATGGAAGTGGTGAGTCTAATTTTAATTTTGCGACTATTCCCATTATTAAATTGTACTTCCAAAAAACTTCAGAGTCAAGCGGTTAACTCGAAAAAAAAGGGCGATTTTTTTCACTTTAATAAAATTAAAATATTTGAATGCTGGGTTATCGTAAATAATAGCAGTTTCCCCAAAAAAAGCAACTGTAGGGAAGGGGAAAATGGCGATCGCGATCGGTAATGCCTGATTAGAGATGTTTGTTAGCCCAAGTAATGAAAGCTTCGAGCTTGTGAGCCCCCAAAAGATTTTGATTTTAGGGAATTTGCTTTTTAAACCAGTCGATCGAACCTTGCCCATTACTCACAAGTTAAGCTAAAAGCACTGTTGTCAATGAGTAATCTTACTCATTTTTTTTACCGAGATACCAATTAAAATATGACTCCATTTGTTCCTTTATTATTGAAAAAAAATTGTTCGGGACTTCTTTGAGTTCCAGGGAAAGGAGAAATAATTAGCCTGATCTGAGGTTTTCGTTGTCGCTTAACAATCCCTAAATCTTGATTTTTATCGTCAGCAAAATACTTAACTTTCGTCAGAAGCTAATCCTTTTTGATAGGCAACAGAAAAATGATACATTCCCCGATAAATCATTTCTAATGAAACACGTTCAATTGGCACTCCTAATTCATCTGCAACGGCATCCCCTAAGTCTACCAAAACCGCATAAAATAGCCAGGTAGCCCAGATTTGGAGCTGAATTCCGTTGACAGAACCTGTCCATAAATAACTTAAATTTAGGAGTCTCTTTACTATACAAAAGGCGTCTTCAATTCGCCAGCGTCTTTGATATAAATCTGCCACTACATAGGGGGGCAATATTTCGGAATCTCGGACACTCGTCAGATAAGAACGCCAGCTATTTTTCGAGCGAATTTGTACTAATCTTATAGTCAAACTTGGTGTCTTTTTTGTCCCTGCACCTATCTGGATTATCTGGTCTTTGACATTATAAGTATTGGTTAATACCCGCTTGACTTGATAAGATGCACCTTGGGAGCATCTCATTTTTGCAAAAAGCATTTTTTTTTACAGTGCGAGCTTAAGAGCTCGCGTATTGTACAATACGCGAGCTCTTAAGCTCGCACTACTACAAATGCAAAACTGAGATACACCCTGCACCTTTCTTAATTTGAGTGATAAATCCAATTTCTTGCTCAATTGATTTTGACCAAAAAGCGAAGTGATAGAAGCCTCTATCCAGTAACAGCAAAGTTTTTGGCTTAACTGTTTTTAGTAAATCTTCTTCCCAATGGGTATCTGCTTGTTTCGGATTTGTCCAAAACCAAATTTCTTCGGGAAGATGAGTTACTAGGTCTATTATTACTCACATTTTTCCGGATAATTTACCAATTGGAACATCTGATAAACTTTCTAGTTTACGAAATAATGCTTCTAATGTTGAGCCGTCTGCTATGCAGATATTTTCAAAGTTTTTTAAGGCAAATTGTACGCTAT
The DNA here is from genome assembly GCF_020738785.1 of Microcoleus sp. PH2017_05_CCC_O_A. NCBI lineage: Bacteria > Bacillati > Cyanobacteriota > Cyanophyceae > Oscillatoriales > Microcoleaceae > Microcoleus > Microcoleus sp. PH2017_05_CCC_O_A. The sequence continues at coordinate 51,100 of NZ_JAEQCB010000080.1, forward strand.
CTGGTAATGGTCTCGACTTTCTCATCAACCATTTTTGTCGAAAATGAGGTACTAATTCTTTAAATACTTTTTCAAACAAAATAGCTCTCAAAGTTAAAAATCTGAGTGATAATGCTTGTTGGCTAATTTCTTGTGGCTGACATCATAAAAAGCCTTCTCTCTTTAATAATCTGGTTAATTTTGTTACTCCTGCTACGTCTCGCCATAATAAACTTAATACAGAGGCCATCATTAACGGTAGTGTTAGAATTCTATCTCTTAAATTTAGTTGGCGATAAAAAGTTTTTTGGGCCGCCATTGCTGGAATTAATAAATCTTCCAGGTGATTCGCGATCGCTTCGTTTTCTACTTGAGGACGATTTTTTTTCTTTGCACGATCTCGGTTGATTCGTTTTTTGCTACTCATAAACTGGTTCAATTATGGCTCAACTGCTTACCCGGTCAAGGTTTCATCCTATTTTACCTCTTGCAAGTCTACCCCCTTGACAATTTGCACTTTTTCTTAACTTGTCACAAATGGTCAACCGTCAACCGTCAACCGTCAACAGACTACTTTTGCGGGCGCTGATATTTACTCAATAAATCAGCAAAGCGTTTGTAATCCAAAGGCTTCCTCAAATACTCCGCCGCTCCCAATTCTAAACCATGATTTTGATCGTCCAAAAAAGTCAACATAATCACCGGAATATTAGCTAACTCCGGATCGGCTTTCAAGGCCGAGAGAACCGCCCAGCCGTCCATACTCGGCATCATCACGTCTAGAGTAATCGCATCAGGTAGCGACTCCTTAGCTAACTCAAGCCCTGCCTCACCGCTAGCTGACGAGAGTACCCGAAATCCTTGTTTCGACAAGCAGCGGGCGATCAAATCTCGCGAGTCAGGATCGTCGTCAATTACTAGCACAGTCGCAGCATCAGGAAGTTCCAGCGCTTGCGATCGCACTTCTTGCTGCGCCGTTTCTTCCGGTGTTCGATCGCCCTCGGCTTCTTTCTCGATTTTAATCGCCATCGGCAAGCGAATCGTAAAAGTAGAACCGCAATCAAACTGGCTCTCAACTGTAATATCCCCGCCCATCATCTGGCAAAACTTTCGGCTAATAGTAAGCCCCAAACCCGTGCCACCGTACCTGCGGGTAGTCGAATCGTCCGCTTGTGAAAAAGCTCCAAACAGCCTCGAAATCTGATCGTCAGTCATGCCGATGCCCGTATCGGTGACTTGAAACACGATCGAATATTTGTGAAATTCAGAGGCAATATCCGAGAGATCCTCGGAATTCTCCACCGGCAAAACTTCCGATTCTTCCTTCCAAACATTAATTGTAATTTTGCCTCGATCGGTAAACTTAGCAGCATTGCTGGCCAAATTCAACAGCGCTTGCCGCAGCTTCGCCGAATCAGCGTAGATCGTACCAATATCGCGATCGCAATTGACACTCAAAGTATTGCCATTTTTCCCCACCAGCGGTTGAACAGTAGTCATAACCTGATCGACTAAATTCAAGACATCAAAAGTCTCCAGGAAAAGAGTCATCTTTCCTGCTTCTATTTTAGAAATATCCAGGATGTCACTAATAATGTTCAGCAACTGCTTGCCTGCCATATTAATGCTTGCCAAATCCATCACAAACTCTTCTTCGCCGAGTTCAAGAGCCTCTTCTTGCAGCAGCTCGCTGTAGCCAATAATCGCATTTAAGGGCGTCCGCAATTCGTGAGTCATATTTGCCAAAAACGTGCTTTTCGCGCGGTTAGCAGCTTCCGCAGCGTTCTTAGCAATTTCCAATTCACCCGATCGCTCTTCTAGCTGTCGTTGCCGCACCTCCAAACCTTTGAGCAAACTGCTAATTTGCTGAGCCATTGTATTGAGAGTAGAAGATAGAACTCCGATCGCATCATTAGACACCACAGGCGATCGAGCCGTCAAATCACCGCTCGCAATCAGTTGGGCAGTTTCCCGGAGCAAACCCAAATTCCGAATAATCGCCGACACCGACACACAAGCAACTATACCTGCGATCGAACTCAAAACCAAAGCCCCCACCAGCCAACTCTGAGTGCGACTCGCCACAGCCATAGTTTGCTCGGCCAGCACCGCCATTGTTGCCTCCGCAGCCCCCGCTGGAGCTGATGCTGCCTGCATCGCCAGCAAAGAGTTCTTCATCTCCAAAGAACCCATCCACCCGACTCCCACCGCCATCCAAGCGATCAGTACCATGATCACAAACAGCCCGAGCAAAGAAGCCCTAGTACCCACAGAAATCTGCTTCGGACTTAGTGCGGCCGCCCAAGGGTAGCTTTTGAGAAAAGGATCCGGCTGTACAGGTGCCCCGGAATTCCAAATCTCCTCAATTTGACCGTCCGATCGCACCTGACCAATCCGCACTGTTTTCCAGGTATGCTGAGTTTTGGCATCTATTTTTACCATGCCAGAAGGCGCTGCAAACTCAATATTTTTAGCAGCCGCCCTGACTTTAATTACATCTATCGAACCAGCTTTTTCTACTGCTTTCTTCCACAGATAAACCCCCAAATAAGCCGCTTCGATTGGGTCATCCGTGACACGATTTTCCCCGTATCTCGCTTTATAATCCTTAACAAATTTCTGATTTTCCGCTGTATCAACAGTTTGAAAATAGTTCCAAACCACCCAATGTCCGGCAATATTGGACGGCCCTATCGCCCGTATTTCCTCTTCTGCCACGCTAACCGACATCACCGGCAAATCCTCCGGTTTCAAACCAGCTTCCCGCAGACGAAGGAAAAAAGCCACATTGCTGTCGCCGTTAAGACTGTTGAGAATCGCATCCGGTTTCACTGCTAAAATATGTGCGATCGCCTCGTCCACCTCCCTCGAACCCAGTGGCAGATACACTTCCCCCGCCAACTCTCCTCCGAGTGCAGCCAGTTGAGCTTTCACAATCAAATTTGCCGTCCGGGGAAAAATATAATCAGAACCCAACAGGAAAATTTTCCGCTTCCCCTGAGCCAGCAAGTAATTCACCCCAGGTACAATCTGTTGGTTCGGGGCCGCACCAGTGTAAAAAATATTCGGACACTGTTCTAGCCCTTCATACTGTACCGGATAAAAGAGCAACCCATTGCCGTACTCAAAAGCCGGCAGTACCGCCTTGCGACTGGCCGAAGTCCAACAACCAAATACCACCGCCACCTGCGATTCTTGGAGCAATTGCTTAGCTTTTTGAGCAAAAGTCTGCAAATCGCTGGCTCCATCTGCTATCACCGATTCCAAGGGGCGTCCGAGTACCCCTCCCGCCGCATTAATTTCCTCAACAGCCAACAGCGTCGCATCTTTTACAGAAATTTCGCTGATGGACATAGTTCCCGTCAGCGAATGCAACACGCCTATTTTGATCGGCTCACAAGTTTGGCCGGCTGCTTCGAGGGGGTTACTGCTGCTTGCTCCCATAGGGTTTTAGATACTTTTTACTAATAACAGAAATTTTAGTTCAATCCTGCGGGAAGTTAGTCCGGAGGCTAACTCTGGTTTAGCAGATTATTTCACCCGATCGCCACACAACTTGACAATTGCTGCATCTTGTTGATTTTAACGGTCAAACCTTCCTGCATTGACTTAATTCTGCACTAACCTGTCACCGATTTTTCTCTCAATCTGTGACGGAGGTCTAAGCAGCCTCATCAAACAAACGGTAGAACCCACTTGTGCAATGCAGCAGAAAAATTATCTCCCTCTTGCCTTTTACACTCTCCCACGCTCTCATCCATCTCCTCTCCCCAACTCATTCACCGCCTAGCTGCGTGCGAGTCACCAACTAATAGCACCTACTCAGACACTATTCCCATTCCCATATCTTGCTTCCGGGAGATGTAACTCTCGGTAGATTGCTCTTAGTATAATACTCAAACCTCAAAACTCACCCACTCTTCCCCAGCCCCTATCACCCTTCAGGCAGAGGGAACTCTCCGTGCTTTACCTTAGGATCGAGGTAAGGTCAACTTTGAATTAGCCTTGTTGAAAATATTTTTGGCATAAATTAGGGTTGTCAGCAGTTGCCAAAATACCTAGATTTACCTAGAAATAAAAGTTAATTCAAGGGTGGTCAGTAGATTTAAGATAGATGTTAATATATAAAAATCAAGTCAGGCGAACCCGACAACTATCGAACTCAATGACCAGCATCACTTACTGCAAAGCACTTTCTACACCGATAGATGAGTTGAACGCGATCGGTAAAACTCAGCTAGAAATGTTTTTGAGCGCTTACACACCAATATTTCACAAAGCAGTATGTGAAACTGTCAACTTTATGATGTTAGGAGAAGGATTTAACAAGTCATACTGGAACACGCACCTACAAAAAACTTACGGTATTAGCAAACGTCATGCCAATGGTGTAATCTCATCGGCTAAGGGTGCTGTTGATAGCGCCAAGGAGTGCCGGATTTCACACATAAAAACCTTAGAAAATCAAGCTAAATCTTGTGAAGCTTGGCTAACAAAAGCTGAGAGAAAACTCAAATTAGCTCGGAAGTTTTACGCTAAAAAGAACTGGCAAAATAGTAAAAGCGGTTGTGCATTTCCGTTATCTAGTGACCTAAAGTATAGACAAACTAACTGGCAAAACCTACGCTTTCAGATACACAATAAAAAACGTAAGCTGACCAGGTATCGGCAAATATTAGCCGTCCTAAAATCAATCCCTGTGCGGGTTCGTGTCCCCAAGAATCAAGCCTTTATCGTGGGTTCCAAAGATGAATCTTATGGTAATCAAGTGTGTCAGTGGGATGGGGATAATTTAATAGTTAGAGTGCCAGCTTGTTTAGAATCTAAGTTTGGTAAAAATGTAGATTCGTATATTGGCGATTTCCCTCGCAATATTAACCGATTACCAGCTACGGGCGCTAAAACTTGGCACTTCTATTATAAATCTGGTAAATGGTGTGTTGCTGTTAGTTTCACGCCCTCCAATGTTGAGCAGGTATCGCGTTCTGTAGATTATGGTTGTATTGGTATCGACATGAATCCCGGCTCGATTGGTTGGGCGTATATTGATACCGAAGGTAACTTGAAAGCACAGGGTAAAATTCGACTACAAACTGGTTTACGCAAGGGTCAACAGCAAGCTCAAATTGTTAAAGCTTGCCGAGAATTATCGGCATTAGCTATCAAGTTTCAATGTCCAATAGTCTGCGAGGAATTAGACTTTACCAGCAAGAAAGAGCAACTTAGAGAACGTGGCAAGAAATATGCTCGGATGCTATCAGGTTGGGCTTATTCTGAGTTGTTTAAGTTGTTAAACTCAATTCTTTCTAACAGAGGTATTGAGCTTTTAACGGTCAATCCTGCTTATTCTAGTATTATTGGTTTAGTCAAATATCTGAGGATGTATGGTTTGGCTAGTGATGAAGCAGCGGCGTTAGTTATCGGCCGTAGGGGAATGAGATTGTCGGAAAAAATACCAGGCTCCTTAACCGCCTTTGTTGAGGTGAACTCAACAAAGCACGTTTGGAGCCTGTGGAATCAACTGAATAAAAAAATCAAGCAATCTGGAATAATAACTAATAGACATAGTTACTATTCTAACTCTAACTGGGATTTCCTGGGCAACCTTGACATTGAGGAAGCGTAAGCGATAGGAAAGAATGCTTAAGAACCTTAAACCGCTGAGTCTTGCTAGGTTTACCTAGATTTTTAAAAGCGGTGAAAACTAATGAATATTGAAGAAAACCAGATCCACACTGTAAGTGGCAGCGAAGTTACATTACCAAAATCAAGGGAAAAATTGCTGGGCGAGGAAACAGAAAAAGCCCTCGGCCAGCAGAAACAAGAAAAAGCTCAAACTATGCGCGCTGTGGAACAGTTGAAAGAAGAACTTCAGCACAAAATAGATAAAGAATGTCATCACAAGGTAGATTAAAACTAATAACGTTTTTTTAGGGTGTGGGTAAGATGAAGTCTTGCCCACACTCTTTTTTTGAAGTCAGTTGTTAGTTGTTATTTGTTAGTTGTTATTTGTTAGTTGTTAGTTGTTAGTTGTTAGTTGTTAGTTGTTATTTGTTATTTGTTATTTGTTATTTGTCATTAGCGCGAGCGTCCTCGCTCGCGAACGTTTGTGAGTTGTCATTAGGAACGAAAAGTTAATAACTTACACAAGTTTGTGGGATGGGCGTCCCGCCCGTCCAGAAAGAATGGGCTCTCCCGCCCATCCCACAAGAACAATAAAAATTGTAAGTTATTTAATTCTCATTCCTTAGCGCGAGCGTCCCCGCTCGCGAACGTTAATTTCCCAAATCAGGATTTAAGTGTTTTGGTTTATGCTTGTGACAAAAAACTGATTTTGACTGCCAAGTACGACCAGCAATCAAATCAGATTGAATACAAGTCTTGACTTGGTTAAAAAGCGGAATTTATAGCAGCGCGACGCTTTAATATTCCGCAGTTGTTTGAAGTCGAAGGAATCTCAATTTGAGACGGAACTGTTGTGTAGTTGGGAAAATAATTACCATGAGTAGCAGCGATAATTACAAGCGACAAATCATGAGCGATTTGGCTCAGGGCGATCGCGAAATGATGCCTGAGACAACTGGTGAAGAGTACGAAAATTTTGACGATTTTGCTCAGAGAACTTCCCCGGATCAGCGCAAACAATTATTCGGGCGTTCTTTTAATCACGAGTCTCTTCCGCCGGCACAGTTGGAACCGGAATTGCAAAAGGCGATCGCCCAAATCAAGCCGAACGAACTGGACGACGTGGCTCGGGAGTTCTTCAAGCAGTTGGACAAGAGAGGATTGAACGATCGCCAGTTGGAAAAGCAATTAGGACTTTCTACCCACCACGCGAGCCGCATGACTGCTGATGATGTTACCAAGCTTGCCTCGTTCACCTATCACAATCACCCGGATATTTTCCGAGAAGTGCTGGCAGAACAGCCTAGTTTGATGAAGTTTTTGGGCAATCCAGTTGTGGCAGGTATTTTGGGGATAGTTGCTGCTAAATGGCTCAACAGCCGGAAATGATTGAGGAAGGACTGAAGTCCTCACTACAAACCTTTAGAGATTGTTTGTAGCGAGGACTTCAGTCCTCTCTCATTTGATGAGGACTGAAGTCCTCACTACA